>CBDTVH010000396.1:0-3069 GCA_965363665.1 uncultured Yoonia sp.
ATCATTCCCCCTGACGCCTACAACCTGATTGCCAGCCAGGTCTTTAGATTGGTCGCCGCGCCATCCGATGCGCTGGGTTGGGCGACTGGTGTTTCGATTGCACTGGCGCTTTGGTCTTGCAGGGCAGGCGTCGGCGCGCTGATTGGCGGGTTGAATGCCATTGCGGGGCAGCGGGTGCGCAACGGGATATGGCAGATGGTGGTGGCGTTGCTGTTGACCTTCGCCCTTGTGACGCTGGCGATCGTGGCGCTTGTGGTGGTTGTCATCGTACCGATCGGGCTGGCCTTTGTTCCGGTGGCCAGTTCGACCGCATGGCTGTTGGAGGGTATTCGCTGGCTGGTGGCCCTTGGCGTCCTGATGACAGGGCTAAGCTTGCTTTATCGTTTCGGACCGGCACGGATTGGCGGGCGCGGGCGCTGGATCACCGTGGGGGCGTTCATTGTCGTTGTGCTATGGGTGGCGGCATCGGCGGGCCTGTCTTTCTACTTGACCAATTTCGCAAGCTACAATGAGGTCTACGGCTCGATCGGTGCGGTGATCGGTTTGCTTTTGTGGCTTTATGTCAGCGCGTATCTGATCCTTCTGGGGGCTGCCCTGAATGTCGAAATTCATGGATACGACAGCCCGCCAGACAGTGAATCCATAACCTTTGTCTAGCCCTCAGGTGACGCGGGCGACCTGTCTGTAAGCAGGATCATCCCATTGCGCGTTGCCCATGACATCGGCAATCACGTCAATTGCGACGTTCACGTCCCCTGCGTCGATGAACAGCGGACAAAAGCCGAACCGCATGATGTCGGGTGCACGAAAATCGCCAATCACGTTGCGCGCAATGCAGGCCTGCATGGCGGCATACCCATGTTCAAAGGCAAAGGATACCTGGCTGCCGCGCTGATGCGGGTCGCGCGGGCTGGCAAGGGTCAGTTGCGGGCAACGTGCCTCCACCCCTGCGATGAACTGTTCGGTCAGAGTAATGGATGCAGCGCGCAAGGCGTCCATATCCACTTGATCCCAGATATCAAGCGATGCATCCAGGGCCGCCATCTGCAAGACTGGCGGTGTCCCGACGCGCATCCGCTCTATTCCCGTCCCGGGGCGATAATCGAGGTCAAATGCGAAGGGGGCTTCATGGCCCAGCCACCCTGACAGGGCCGGCTGGCAGCTGTCGATATGACGGGGGGCCACATAAATGAATGCAGGGGCGCCGGGGCCTGCGTTGAGGTATTTGTAAGTGCAGCCGACCGCAAAATCCGCGTTGCAACCTTGCAGGTCAACGGCCATCGCACCGGCTGTATGCGCCAGATCCCAGCAGGTGACCGCACCCGCCGCCTGCGCCCTGGCGGTCAGCGTCTTCATGTCGTGCAAACGGCCCGTGCGGTAATCGACCTGCGTCAACATCAGTACGGCCAGATCATCGCTGATATGATCGGCAACCTCGTCGGGGTCCACCACGCGCAACTCATGCCCGCGCCCCAGCAATTTGATCAGACCTTCGGCCATGTAGATATCTGACGGGAAATTCCCGTTGTCCGTCAGGATCACCTTGCGATCCGGCACCAGATCAATCGCAGCCGCCAGCGCCTGATAGACCTTGATCGACAGCGTATCGCCCAGAACCACATGCCCCGGCTCGGCCCCGATCAGGCGACCGATGCGGTCGCCCAGTTCTGTCGGTTGCGCCATCCAGCCTGCACGGTTCCAGCCGGTGATAACCTTCTCGCCCCATTCGGCGGTGATCGCACGGTCCACCCGTGCTGCCGTCGTTTTGGGTAGTGGCCCCAGTGAATTTCCGTCCAGATAGATCATGCCGTCTGGCAGATGGAACATCGCTTTGGTTGCAGCAAAATCAGTCACTAAACCTGCCCACCTGAAATCTGGATCGTCTGCCCGTTCACACTGCGCGCGCCGTCCGAGCAAAGCCACATCGCGGCGGCCGTCGTTTCGTCAACCTCCAGCAATTTGCGGTGCCGGTTGCCCTTTGCAATCGCGTCAATCGCCCCTTGTTCGTCAAGGCCAAAGCGTTGCATCAAACCGGGAAGCTGATTGCGCACGATATCGGTGTCCACATAGCCGGGGCAAAGCGCGTTAAAGGTGATAGGACGGCGCATGTATTCCTCGGACAGGCCACGGATCAGGCCGATCACGCCATGCTTGGTCACCGTGTAGGGGATCGCGTTCTTCAACCCGCGCACCCCGGCAATCGAACTGACAACGATCATGCGGGCGGGGGTGGCGTCTTCCAGCGTCGCCATCGCTGCCTGAAAGGTCAGAAAGACACCGTCAAGGTTGGTGGTCATCGTCTTGCGCCACTGCGCCAGCGTTGTTTTCGCAAATGGCCCGCCCTCGGCGATCCCTGCATTGGCGACGCAAATCCGGATCGGGCCGCGTGCTGTGGCTGCCGCCGCGATCCCATCGCGCACCGATGCCTCATCATCCACATCCATCACCAGCGCATGCAGACGCGGGGAGCTGCCTGCGACCTCTTCCAACCGGTCGGCCCTGCGCCCTGTAATTGTGACCTCCGCCCCGGCGTCTGCCAGCGCGATGGCGATCCCTGCGCCGATGCCGGTGCCGCCGCCTGTGACCAATGCGTGTTTGCCTGCGTGTTCCATGATGCCTCCTGACGTTTTGGCCTATGCTAGCGGCAAGCGAAGCATGGACAAGGGCAAAGCGCTGCGGCAGACATAGAGCTATGAAATGGATCGACATACCCCCGGTTTGGTTGCTGCTCGCCCTCGTGCTGACGTGGGGGATCGGGCAGTTGCAGCCCTTGGCGTGGCGGGTCGGTGGGCCTGTGACCGATCTGCTTGGCGGGCTTTTGGTTGGTGGTGGTATCGTGTTGATCCTGCTGGCCGCTGTCGAAATGCGCAAACAGCGCACCACCGTTCTGCCGCATATGGAGGCGGATCGCCTTGTCACATCGGGCATCTTCAAACGCAGCCGCAATCCGATCTATCTGGGTGATACGCTGGTTCTGGCAGGGCTCGCGCTGCGCTGGGAAGCCCCCGTTGCGTTACTATTGGTGCCGCTTTTCATGTTCACGATTACGCAGCGTTTCATCATCCCCGA
>CBDTVH010000397.1:0-3068 GCA_965363665.1 uncultured Yoonia sp.
CTCTTTGTTGCGCGAATTGCGGGCCATCGACTTTGTCAAACGCCTGTTGGCGGACGGGTCGATCAAGCGCGGTACGATGAAAGACGTGCTGGTACATATGATTGCCGACGATGCGCTGATGAACGGTTTGAACGTCGCCACCAAAACCATTCCGACCGCGATCATCATCGGACGGCTGAAAGAAGCGGGCGAAGCAGCCGCCGATACGTTTCTGAAAAATCACAAGAAAGACATCGGCAAGCGCAGTTCGATCAACCTGACCGACATGTTCAGCTAAGCAGCTTGATCGCCAGGGCCCACATCACAAGGCCGATCAACACGTCCAAAATCCGCCAGGCACGCGCCGATTGCATGATTGGCGCCAACAGGCGTGCGCCATAGCCAAGGCTGAAAAAGAACACGAACGACGACATCACCGCCCCGATCCCGAAGGCTGTTTTCGCAACAGGATCAACGTATTGCGTTGAAACGGCCCCCACCAGCCCGAGGGTGTCCAGATAAACATGCGGGTTCAGCCATGTGAAGGCCGCACCCGTCGCCAGCGTCGCCCAAAGCCCCGCGCTTTGGCCGGCCAGTTGCATTGCATATTCACCCTGCCATGCCGCCCAAAGGCGCAGCGCCCCGTACACGGTAAGAAACGCAGCACCGCCCCACGCCATGATCTGCGGCAACATCGGGTAAAGCGTGACGATATAGCCAAATCCCAGCACACCCGCCGTGATCAGCAGCGCATCGGACACCGCGCACAACAGGCAAAGCCAGAACACATGCGCGCGCATCAGGCCCTGTCGCAAGACAAAGGCATTTTGCGCCCCAATCGCGAGGATCAAGGCGAATGCCGTGGCAAAGCCAGTCAGTGCAGGGATCAGTACCAATTAACCAGTCGGGTTCGTGACCTCAACGGCGTCTTTGCCGTTGGGATAAACAAGACCGGCCGAAATCACCAGTTTGGCGGCATCTTCCACCGTCATATCCAGCAGCTTGATGTCCCGCTGCGGCAGAAACAACAGGAACCCCGAGGTGGGGTTCGGCGTCGTGGGCAAAAACACCGTCACGAACGGGTCGCCATCATTGAGTTTCGCGTCGATTTCGCCTTTTGCATTGATCGAAATAAAGGCAATCGCCCAGATGCCTTTACGGGGGTATTCAACCAGACAGGCTTTGTCGAACGACGTCTCGCGTTGGGAAAACACCGTTTCGGCAATCTGCTTGGCGGCGTTATAGATCGACCGTACAACAGGCATCCGGTCCACCAGCCGCTCACCAATGCCAAGAAAAGAGCGCCCGATCAGGCCCTTACCGATCCAACCGACCAGCATGGTGAAGATCAGGAAGATAACAACGCCGACACCGCGCACGTTGACTTCGATCTGATTGTCGGCCTCGCGCCCCAGCAGATCATTCAGCAACGCCGTTGGCTGATACGCGTCAGGAATGAACGGCCAGACCCAGCTATCGACCCAACCGACAACGGTCCAGATCAGCCAGATGGTCAGGCCGATGGGTGCGACGATAATCAGCCCTGCAAGAAAATTGCTGCGCATGCGGGCGATGAGACCCGGTTTGCTGCGCCGTTTGGCCTCGTCTGATTGGGGGTCGATCATTGCTGTAATCTCAAATTGAACTATCGCACACTTAGGTGTTGGTGCGAGGTGCAGCAACAGGGCATGGGCCGATCACGGCGTTATTTCACCATGGCGATGGCTATTTGTGCAGCCAGACGCGCATTATTGCGCACAAGTGCGATATTGGCGGTCAGGGAACGCCCGTCGGTCAGCTCAAAGATGCGGCCCAGCAGGAAGGGTGTCACCGCTTTCGCACTGATGCCTTGCGCCTCGGCCTCCGACAGGGCCTGCGCGATGATCGGTCTCAGCACCGCCGCCGGAATTTCAGCATCCAGCGGGATCGGGTTTGCAACCAATTGCCCACCTGTCAGCCCCATCGCTGTGCGCATCCGTTGCGCCTTGGCGATCTCAGCCGCGCTGTCCATCCGCAGCGGCGCGGGCATATCGGATGTCGCCGACCAGAACGCGGGCAGCATGTCCTGACCATAGGCGATCACCGGCACGCCCAGCGTTTCCAGCACCTCAAAGGTCTTGGGCAGATCAAGGATCGCCTTGGCCCCGGCACCCACGACGGTCACGGGTGTCAGCGCCAGTTCCTGCAAATCGGCCGAGATATCAAAACTATTTTCCGCCCCCCGGTGTACGCCACCAATCCCGCCTGTGGCAAAGACGTGGATACCCGCCAGATGCGCGGCGATCATCGTCGCCGCCACGGTTGTCGCCCCGGTGCCGCCGGTGGCGATACAGGCCGCGATATCAGCGCGTGACAGCTTGGCCACGTTTTGTGCCTGACCGAGGGCATCAAGCTGATCAGCCTCCAGCCCCACATGCAACGCACCATCCAGCACTGCAATCGTGGCCGGAACGGCACCCGCCGCGCGCACATCATCCTCGACCAGACGTGCGGTCTCGACGTTTTGCGGAAACGGCATACCGTGGGTGATGATCGTGCTCTCAAGCGCGACAATCGGGGCGCCAGCGTCGCGTGCCTGCGCAACTTCGGCACTGTAGTTGATCGGAATCATAGGGGTGTTTCTCCGGACACATAGGTGGCTGCGGCGTTCAGGGCGCGCGCAAGGGCGGCGTCACGCGCCATGCCCTGGGCCTCTTACGCGATATGGGCGGCCATAAACGTATCGCCTGCGCCTGTGACGCGGGTGACCATGACGGCGGGGGGGACTTGGGTGATGATATTACCAACGGTGCCTTCGGATGCAGATTTACCGCCGTCCGTGACAAGCACGCGGTGTGCCCCTCGTGCAATCAGGGCAGAGGCGGCGGTGTGCGAGTCGGAAAACGTGGTCTGGCACAGCAACCCGGCTTCTTCGAGGTTGACATAGACCGTGGGCGGCGGGTGGCCTAACAGCGCCAACAGCCGCTCGGCCTTGCCGGGTGAGGCAGGGGCAACCCGCAGGTCGGCGGCGGCAAAAAGGGGTGATGCCGCGATAGTCTGAAGCAGCTCTTCGGTCAGGTTGCCATCAAGTGCGACGGTACCTGCGAAAG
>CBDTVH010000398.1:0-3061 GCA_965363665.1 uncultured Yoonia sp.
GGATCGCCCAAGGTGATGGCAACAGGGATCATGATGGCAATAATCGACATTGGCCCCAAGCCGGGCAACATCCCGATGAATGTGCCAATCAGACAACCCGCCACGACCATAAGAATGTTCTTGATGGAAAAAGCGGCCTCAAGACCAATGAAAATACCTTCAAGCATCGCCTACATCCCCATGAAAAAAGGAAACGGACGCAGGAAGATGCCCAGCACCTCTTGCACCAGATACCAGACAAACCCGGTGGCAATGGCAGCTACGGGGATCATGACATGAAACTTGCGTTCGCCAAGGATCGCGCTTCCGGCGACCAGAAAGGTGGTGGTAGAAATCAAAAAACCCGCCGGACGCAGCATCAACGCATAAAGCACCATGAGGCCGAGCAGCATTAGCGCCTGACCGATCTTGTAGTCACCCAGACGGCGATAGTTGATCTCGGTCGCGCTTGGCGCATCTTCGGTCGTGTCAACCTTCTCGATGCCAAGCAGAACGATCAGTCCGACGATGATCCCAAGAACCGCCAGCACCTTGGGAAAGGTCGAAGGCCAGACGGGGTTGCGCTGCATGAATGGGGGTAGAAGCTGATCCATCGTGAAAAATGCGGCATAGCCATAAATGCAGCAAAATGTGACAAAGATCAGCGCGATCCAACGATCCAGCGCCATGAACTTCCCTCCCGAAAATTCGTATGGTGGTGCCGTCCCGCCTGATCGCGGGACGGTCCTTTCAACCTGGACTTAAAGGAAGCCCAAAGTCTTCATCAGATCACCGATTTCCTTTTCCTGCTCTTCCAGGAAGACGCGGAAATCGTCGCCATTGTTGTAGATGTTGACCCAACCGTTGCGGGCGCGCACTTCTTCCCACTCGGGCGTGTCGTACATCTTGGCAATGGCGTCTTGCATCATGGCCAGCTTGTCTTCGGGCAAACCCGGAGCAGCAAAGAAACCACGCCAGTTGATGAAGGTCGTATCAAGACCTTGTTCCATCATGGTCGGCGCATCTTCAAACGCCGGCACACGCTCTGGCGAGGTCACACCAAGAATGCGTACTTCGCCTTGTTCGGCCAAAGTCACGGCTTCCGAAAAGCCGGTGGACAGCGCCTGAATTTCGCCAGACAGCAGACCGGCCATGGCGGCACCACCTGCATCATATGGAATGTAGTTAAAGGCCGTCGGGTCTTCGCCAGCCGCCTGCATCACGGATGCCGCAACAAGGTGATCAAGACCGCCCGGAACAGAGCCGCCGCCAACGGCAAATCCCATGCCGTCCTCGCGGTAGGCGGCCAGCAGATCATCCATCGATTGGATCGGGCTGTCGGTGTTCACGACGATCGCGGCATAGTCGCCAATAGTGCCAGCGACCAGTGTCAAATCACGGAAGCTTTGTGGGAAAACACCCGTCAGCGACCGGATCACGATGGGTGTCGAGTTCACCATCATGGTGTTCTGCAACGAATCCGCGTTCTCGATCAGGTGGGCAATCGCCACACCGCCACCGCCGCCGGACATGTTCTCATAAGATGCATTACCCACAAGGCCGGACGCGGTCAGTGCCTCACCCGTGCCGCGTGCCGTGCCGTCCCAGCCGCCACCGGCACCGCCGGGGATCAGAAAGTTAATCTCGTCCATCACCTGATGGCCATCCGCCGCAGCGGGGTTTGCGAATGCCAGTGTGACGGCAGCAGCGGCCATCACGACCCGGCGGGTCATGTTCAATGTCATGTGGTTTCCTCCCATTTGACAGGCGGCGTTTCCCCGCCCATGCTTCAATACCGCATGCCAAGCTGACACAAGCCTGACACGCACCAGATTTGACCGCATGCATGTGAGGGGGGCCAGGACAATGCGCTTTCTGCTTGTCGAGGATAACATAGAACTGGCCGAGGCCGTGACGGCGCGTCTGTCGCTTGATGGGCATGCTGTCGATCACGCGAAAACGCTGGCCGGGGCGGATGAATGGCTTGCCGTTGCAGACTATGATCTGATGTTACTTGATGTGATGCTGCCCGACGGCGACGGGCGTGAGTTTTTGCGCAAGACACGCACCGCAGAACGCTTGCCCGTGATCGTCCTGACTGCGCGCAGCCAGGTGTCGGACCGTGTCGATACGCTTGATTTGGGCGCAGATGACTACATCACGAAACCATTTGATTTCGCTGAGTTAGAGGCCAGATGTCGCGCCGTATTGCGGCGGCGTGGCACACCGACCCCCGCACTGATCCCTTTGGGGGATGCACTGTTTGATCCTTCCGGCGGCACGCTGAGCCATGACGGTGAAATCAGGCCACTGCGCAACCGTGAACTGCGGCTGCTAGAGGTGTTTGCGCGCAACAAAGGTCAGATCCTGTCAAAATCCCAATTGCTTGATCGCCTGTTTTCGCAGGATGCCGAAGTCAGCGAAAACGCGATTGAGGTTTATGTGGGCCGCCTGCGCAAACGGCTTCTTGAAGCGGGTGTCGAGATCGAAACCGTGCGCGGCGTCGGCTACAGGATGACATGGGCATGAAAGACACGGCCGCAGGGCCGATCTTCTGGCGCTCCATCGGGCAGCGTCTGACGATCCTGCTGGCGGGCATCGCCGCTGTCCTTGCAATCCTGTCATGGTGGATGGTCACAAGCTTTGCCCGCGAGGCGGCGGAACGCACCCAGGATAACGTGCTGGTCGCATCGGCGACGACGATTGCGGAAGCCTTGCGCAGCGAACAGGGGACGATCCTGCTTGAGCTGCCCTATTCCGCCTTCGCCATGCTGGACGCTATCGGCGAAGACCGCGTGTTTTACCGGGTCGCTGCCGGTGACGAAACGCTGACCGGTTATGATGATCTGATCGCGCCCAGCATACCTGAGCGTCCCGGCGATGTGACCGTCCGCACCATCAGCTATCGCGGCGATCTGGTGCGCGCAGTCACCGTCGTGCGTACCGTGCTGGCAGGCCAGCAACCTGTCCCGGTTCTTGTGACTGTTGCGCAAACCCGTACCGGCGTGGAGGCGATTGGCACAGGGTTGTCGCAGACAGCCGCGGTCCTGTCGGTCGCCTTGTTTATCCTTGCCGTCGGCCT
>CBDTVH010000399.1:0-3033 GCA_965363665.1 uncultured Yoonia sp.
ATGGTGTACTGACAGGTGATTTGAAATGGTCGGTTCAACAAACACACGATGTTCATAAAGGGCCACGATCTGGCCCAGAACCTCTGGCGTCAGCCGCGGATAGGCAAGGGTGACAGACGGGCGATTGCCATGGAACACGCGGTGGCGGGCCTGTCGTTCCAATTCAGCACCTTCGAACTTGTCAGAAATCTTGCTGCGTGCCTCTTCCAGTGTGCGCCCCCGCATCAGTGCTTCGGACTGGGCCAGGCAGTTGGCGACCAGCAACTGATGCTGATGGTGCAGATCATCTTCATGCCCGCGTGCGGCAACAAGGAATTCACATGGGACGACGCGCGTCCCTTGATGGATCAACTGATAGAATGCGTGCTGGCCGTTTGTGCCCGGCTCACCCCAGACCACAGGACCGCTGTGCACCTCCAGATCAGCGCCGTCCATGCTGACGCCCTTGCCGTTACTTTCCATCTCAAGCTGTTGAAGATAGGCCGGTAAGCGACTGAGAAGATTATCATAAGGCAGCACTGCGCGGGTCGCATAGCCACACAGCTGATTGTGCCAAATACCCACGAGGGCCAGCATTGCAGGCAGGTTGTCCTGCCAATCCGCCGCCTGAAAATGCCGGTCCATCGCCTGTGCGCCACGCAGGAACGCCCGAAACGCCTCTGGCCCGATCGCTATCATCAAGGACAGGCCAATCGGCCCCCACATCGAATAGCGGCCACCAACCCAATCCTCGAACCCAAAGACGCGCGACGGATCAATCCCGAACGCCGCCGTCTTGTCCGCCGCTGTGGACAGTGCTGCAAACTGCGCTCCGGTATCCGTGACGGTCTGGCCCATCCATGCCTGCGCCGTTCGCGCATTCGTCATGGTTTCGATGGTGGTAAAGGTCTTGGAGGCCACAATGACCAATGTGGTGGCAGGATCACATGCACGCAAAACGGCTGCGATGTCTGCGGGATCAACGTTGCTGACAAAATGACAGCGCGGCCCGTCGTGGTAAGGGGCCAAGGCCTTGGCGGCCATCGCAGGCCCCAGATCAGAGCCACCGATCCCGATGTTGATCACATCCGTGATCTTGCCGCCCTGCCCTGCAAAAGCCCCTGAGCGTACGTCGCCCGCAAAGCTTTCCATCCGTGCGAGCGTGTCCAGCACGCCGGGCATCACATCCTGCCCGTCCACCAGAACCGGACCACCATCAAGATTGCGCAAGGCGGTGTGCAGCACCGCGCGCCCTTCGGTTTCGTTGATCGGCGCACCTGCAAACATCGCATCACGCTTGGCGGCGACATTCGATTGTTCCAAAAGATCAATCAACAATGCGCGCCCTGCGCTATCAATGTTGGTCTTGGCGTAATCAAGGCGCATATCGCCGACCTGTGCGACGAAATCAGCCGCACGATCCGCATCTACAAGCGTTTCAAAACGGCGATCAGCAACCTGTGCGTGGTGTTCACGTAACTTTTCCCACATGATCTATCGCTCCGCCCAATGCACTGTCGTCCCGCTCAGAACAGCCGCAACCGGCGCTTCTTCGGGTGGTAAATGTCGCGCATGTTCCAGCGCATCGCGTTTCTCGCCGCCGATGATCACCATATGACGGCTCATCGCAGATTTCAGGACCTTGGCCGACAGCGTAATGCGCGGTTCAGGTGCGCCGGGTGCGCGCATCGCCACCAATAGATCATCGCCGTGCAAGGCTTTGTCCAGTTGATCCGCGCCCGGAAAGATCGACGCGGTATGCATGTCCGCGCCCATGCCCAAAAGCATGACCGAGATCGGCAATTCAGGGGCAAGGCCCCGTGCAAGCTCGGGCAGTTTCTCTTCCGGCGTTTCAGCCTCAGCATAAAGCGGCACATAGGTTGCGGCGGCGGCCCGACCGGTCAAAAGACGTTCGCGCAACAAACGGGTGTTCGAACGATCCGATGTCTCGGGCACCCAACGTTCATCGGTCAGCAAAACATGGACCCGCGCCCAATCCAGATCGACCCCGCAAAGAATGTCAAAGATCGGCCCCGGCGTTGTGCCACCCGGCACCGCAAACGACGCATGATCATGGGCCAGCAGACAGTTCTTCAGCTCACCGGCCAGCGTATCGGCCAATTCCATCATCATCATTTCGGCGTCTGGATACTCAACAAGTTTCATCGCAGCATTCCTTCTTTGGTTGAGCGTGCAACCGTTATGTAAGCTGTGTAAAGGGCAGCGTCAGCCTTTGATATCACGCCATCTGCGCCCATCCCGATGCAATAGCATCATCGCGTCTTCAGGCCCGGCTGACCCCGCATCATAATGCTTGGGCACGTCATTGCGCGCCTCCCAGCTTTCGATGAGCGGATCGGTCCAGGCCCAGGCCGCCTCGACCTCATCTCCACGCATGAACAGCGTTTGATTGCCCCGGATGACATCCATGATCAGGCGTTCGTAGGCATCCGTGACATCCTCGGCGTCTTCACCCAAAGCATCGGCAAAGGTCATGTCCAAAGGTACGTCAATCAGACGCATCCCGCCCGGTCCGGGTTCTTTGATCGTCACTTGCAGATCCATGCCCTCATTGGGTTGCAACCGGATGGCAAGAATATTGCGGTGGCGGGCTTCGTCACCCTCAAAAATCGTATGTCCAAGGTCCTTGAATACCACAGCGATTTCAGACGATCGGGCTTTCATGCGCTTACCTGTGCGCAGGTAAAACGGCACACCGGCCCACCGCCAATTGGCGATATGACAACGCATTGCGATAAAGCTTTCGGTAAAGCTGCGGGGGTTTTCAGCATCTTCACGGTAGCTGGGGCCATCTGGTCCCGCATCATATTGACCGCGCACGATGTGGTGATGATCAATGGACTGCAACGCCCTGATAACCTTCAGTTTTTCATCGCGCACCGCATCGGCCTCAAACTGGCCGGGGGGCTCCATCGCGATCAGACAGACCAATTGCATGAGGTGGTTTTGCACCATATCCCGCATCGCGCCCGAGCGGTCATAATATTCTCCCCGTCCTTCCTCTGAACTTTTTGCTCTATGTTTTCTCAAATA
>CBDTVH010000400.1:0-3028 GCA_965363665.1 uncultured Yoonia sp.
AAATCCATCGCCGATGTGCTGGATATGACGGTCGAGGATGCGCAGCAGTTCTTTACCGCCGTCCCGTCGATCCGTGAAAAAATGGATGCGCTGATGCGAGTGGGCCTTGGGTATATCAAGGTGGGCCAACAAGCGACGACGCTGTCCGGCGGTGAGGCACAGCGTGTGAAGCTGTCAAAGGAATTGGCGCGGCGGTCCACGGGGCGCACGCTTTATATTCTGGACGAACCCACGACCGGTCTTCACTTTGAGGATGTGCGTAAGCTTTTGGAAGTGCTGCATGAATTGGTCGATCAGGGCAATTCTGTCATCGTGATCGAGCATAATCTTGATGTGATCAAGACCGCTGACCATATCATTGATATCGGCCCTGAGGGGGGCGATGGTGGCGGGCGTATCGTCGCGACAGGGACGCCGGAACAGGTGGCCGAAGTCGAGGACAGCCATACCGGACGTTACCTCAAAGACATGCTGGGCGCACGCAAGGTGGCGGCTGAATGACCTAGACGCCTGCGGCGACCTGAATGATGTTCAGCAAGCCGTAGGTCGCGTCTGGGACCGCATAGATTTCGCCGTCGATCACCGCGTAATTGGTGCCGGGCGCGGGCGCTGGTAGATCATAGATGGCGATCAACTGATCTTCGCTCAGCGTCACATCGGGGACCACACCGATATCATTGCCGGACGCGACAGGTGTCGAGATCAGTTTGACCTGATCAAGGATCAATGCGTCCTCGGCGCTGAGTTCGACAACCTGACCATCTATGACGCGATAGGTGTTGCCGCTGGCGGGTGGGTCAAGGTCGAAGACCTCGGCGATTTCAGCATCGCTCAGCGCACCCGTGGGCCGTTGATCTGCGGCATCGTCCCGGTCGCCGTCGTCGGCCAGTTCGGGGTTATCTG
This sequence comes from uncultured Yoonia sp., assembly GCA_965363665.1. Lineage (GTDB taxonomy): Bacteria > Pseudomonadota > Alphaproteobacteria > Rhodobacterales > Rhodobacteraceae > Yoonia. The sequence continues at coordinate 904 of CBDTVH010000400.1, forward strand.
CTGTGATATCATCCCATTCACCGTCATCGTAACCCAGATAATCCTGTGTCGTCACACCCTGTCGCGCCAGTCCGGGGGGCACACAAGGTGGGTTTTTTTTGGCCAGACCCGGCGGGCAGTTCAGTGGGTTGTTGCCACGGCTGTTGCCTTGGGCCTCTGCCATCACAGGCATGGAGGCGAGAGCTGCGGATTTGATAAAGTTGTTCATGTCTGATCCTTGCCGGTGCGGTACCGTGATAATAAGTTGCGTTGCCCGACTTACCGGCCCTTTTCTTACGGCATGGCAAAGGATTGCCGATCAGTCAGCGCGGCGTCGCTTCTCGAAGCGTGGCAGCATGGCCGAAAAATCTTTGCCTTTGCCGTTTTCGTTTTCCACAAACGCAGCATAGAGATCGCGCGCGGCTTGTCCCATAGGCGTGTCCGCGTCTGCCGCCTCTGCTGCCATTTGACTTAGGTTCAGGTCTTTGAGCATCAATTCGGCCGCGAACCCTGGCTGATAGTCGTTGTCAGCGGGACTTTGCGGCCCGATGCCGGGGGCAGGGCAGTAGGCGTTCATCGACCATGAATAGCCCGATGAGGTGCTGACCACATCGAACATCGCCTGACGGTCGAGGCCCAGTTTGTCGGCCAGAACAAAGGCTTCACAGGTGGCGATCATGGTCACGCCAAGGATCATGTTGTTGCATATTTTCGCGGCCTGTCCGTTGCCAGCATCGCCGCAGTGGACCGCCTTTTGCCCCATGATGTCGAACAGCGGTTGGACAGTGGCGAATGCTTTTGGCGAACCGCCCACCATGAAGGTCAGCGTGCCGTTCGTGGCCCCGCCGATGCCGCCTGAAACCGGGGCATCGACCGCTTGCAGCCCCACAGCCTCAGCCTGCGACGCCACAGCGCGTGCGCTTTCGACGTCGACGGTAGAGCAGTCAAGGTGGATCGCACCCGGTTTCATCACCGGATGGATGTCAGCGGCGACCGCCCGCAGGATATCGCCATTGGGTAGCATGGTGATGACGACGTCGGCGTCCTTTGCCGCATCTGCTGCGCTCTCAGCAAGGGTCAGCCCCTCCGGCGCGGCGACGGTGTCAAAGCCCGTGACCTCGTGCGCTTTGGCCAGATTGGCGGCCATGGGCGCGCCCATGTTGCCCAGCCCGATAAACCCGATTTTCATGTCTTTTCCTCCCATTGCAGCGCGTTCTGGCCCAGATCGCGCGTCATCTCGGCGACTTCCTCGTCTGTCACAGCCTCCCAACTGGCGTGCTGCCACCTGGGCGCCCGGTCGCGGTCGATGATGGCGGCACGTATGCCTTCGACGAAATCACCTTGTGCGACGCAGCGATAGGTATAGCGGAACTCGCGGTCGAGCGCGGTTTCGATGCGCGGGTCAAGGCGGGCGGCCTGAATGGTTTTTACGGCGACCGCCATGGCCAGAGGCGCGTTGCGGTCCATCAGCTTGCGGGCGTGGGAAATGACTGGCCCTGATATGTCCTGCATCGCGCGGTAGATGTCGCCAAGTGTGGTTTTGTCAAAGCAGCCGTCGATATCATCTTGCCAATCAGCCAGTCTGGCATTCGGTGGCGCGTGTCCGGCGCGTTCAATCGCTAGTATGTCGCCTGTTTCGACAAGTGTCTTTTTCACCGCGTCCCATGCGTCTTGCGGCACATAGTGATCGGCGAAACCCACATAGATCGCATCACCTGCATCCATGCGGTCACCGCTCAGCCCGAGGTATTCTCCGCAATGTCCCGGTGCCCTGGCAAGGATCAGCGACCCGCCCACATCAGGGATTAACCCGATGGAACATTCCGGCATGGCGATCTTGCTATTTTCGCACACGATGCGGTGGGCCGCATGGCAGCCCACGCCGACGCCGCCACCCATCGTGAAACCATGCAGGAAACTGACGATCGGTTTGTCGTAATTGTAGATCTTTGCGTTCAGCCGATACTCATCCCGCCAAAAGCGCCGCCCGTAGTCCAGGTCTCCGCGTTGGCCTGCCGCGTACATTTCGGCAATGTCACCACCCGAGCAGAATGCACGGTCGCCCGCACCGTCAATCAGGATCAGCGCAACCTGCGGATCATCGCGCCAGTCATCCAAAGCCGCTTCTATCGCCAGACACATATCC
>CBDTVH010000401.1:0-3023 GCA_965363665.1 uncultured Yoonia sp.
CGGGTGTGTCGTCCTATCTGACAGCGCAAACGCAGGCCCGGTTTATCGAGGTTCTGGAAACCCGCCATTCGCAGGCCGTTGTCGCCGTGACCAACAACAGCGATTCCACCAGCGATCTGGTTCGCGCAATTGGTGATCTGGTCTATCAGGTCCCGTTTTCCGGGCAGTACTGGCAGGTTGATACCGGCACGGGTGAGGTTTTCGCCTCGCCTTCGTTGGGTGACGAACGATTGCCCCGCCCCATCGGCCGATCCCAAGAAAAAGTGAGACGAGAATTGATCGGCCCCAATGGCGAGCCTGTCTTTGCCATCGGCCAATGGGTTTCCGTCAGAAACGGATCAACGTGGTATATTCAGGTGGCGTCCTCGCTGCGCAGTTTTGAGGAAGATCAGGTGGTGCTGCGCAACACCCTTTTGACCGCATTCGCCTTTGTGTCGTTCGTCGGTGTGCTTGGCGCGCTGACGCAGGTGGCCGTCGTGCTGCAACCGCTGAACAAGCTGCGGCAGGATGTGTCGGGCCGCTGGGAACAGGAAGACGGGCTGGACGTTGACGCCTATCCCGTCGAGGTCGCGCCGCTGGTCACCGACATCAACACGCTGATGGAGCGTAACCGCGATATCATGCGCCGGTCCCGCAGGCAGGCCGCCGACCTTGCCCATGCCATCAAGACGCCATCTGCGATCATGCGCAATGAGCTGGACAACCTCAAACTGGAAGGGTCCGACGTGCAAGAGGCCGTCGACGCCCTTGATCGGCTGGATGCCCAACTCAAGCGGTCATTCGCCCGGATGCGCGCGGATGGAACGGATGCCACGGTCGGGGTCGCGACCGAACTGGACACGGCCTTGGGCCGGATGGAGCGGGCCTTCAACGCGCTTGCCCGCAACGAAGGCAAGACCTTCACTGTCACGTATGCGAAAGGGCTGCGCGTGCGCATGGACCAAAGCGATTTTGAAGAGGTGATGGGCAACCTGTTGGACAACGCGCTGAAATGGGCCGCGTCGGAAGTACGGCTTGAGGCGGACGAAACGCCCGAGGGACAGATCAGGATCACCATCGCCGATGACGGCCCCGGCATCCCGAAAGCGGAAATCGAAAAGGCCACCCAAAGCGGGCAACGGCTTGATACATCCAAACCGGGGACCGGGCTTGGCCTTGCGATTGCCCATGACCTGATCCACGCCTACGGTGGCAAGATCCTGTTGTCGAAAGACGCGGCGCTGGGCGGGCTCGCTATACACATGCGCCTGCCGTTTGCCTCGGCGAAACGGGCTGATTAACTGCGGTTGAAAAGCCCGCTCATCGCGCGCCCGACAAGGCCGCTGACAGATGGTCTTTTGGTCGCGTGAAACGGCAACGGGCGGCACACTTCGATGGCCGCAACGCCGACGCGGGCGGTCAGTGCGCCGTTGATCACCCCTTCGCCAAAACGGCGCGAGACCTTGGACAGCACGCCGCCCCCCGCGACCGACCCGATCAGATCGTCCCCGACGGCGACCGCCCCTGTCGCCACCAGATGCGTCAGGACCGAGCGGGTCAGCCGCCAACTGCCCAGCGTCCCGGACCGCCCGCCATAGATTTCCGCAATCCGCCGGATCATGCGCAGGTTGGCCGTCAGGGCGGTAAACAGATCAGCAAGCGCCAAAGGCACAATGGCCGTGACGGTTGCCACCTGCCGTGCCGCTGCTTCGACTTCGCGCTGGGCGCGGGCGTCAAGCGGGGTCAGCAAAGCGGTTTCGGCCAATCCCAGCAGCCCGTCGGCATCCAGTACCTCGCTTTGTCGCGCTTTCAGTTCGGCCCGCCCCCATGCGGTGTCTTCGCGATTGCTGTAAAGCGCCTCAAGGTCTGCCACCACAACGCGGGCTAGTTTCAGGTCAAGCGAAATCAGCGCGCCTGCGGCCTCGTGCTGGATACTGTCCAGCTTGCGCAGACGTCCGAATGCGGCCAGTTCGCGCAACGCGATGATCAGCAGGACCAGCAGCAACAGCGCAATCAGCGCGGTCGCGATGCCACCCAGGATTGGTGAGCGCGCCAAAAGCCCCGTCACGTAGTCCCACGCCGCCAGCGAAACGATAAATCCAATCAACGCGACGGTGATCGACCAGAACCACCGCGCCAGACGTGAGGGACGGCGGGCTGCCAATGCTGCGACTTGTTGCATCGCGACGCCCTGAGGTGCGTCGATATCGTCTTGAACGGCGGGTGCCGCGTCAGGCTGCGCGGCTTTTTGCCCTTCAAGGTCGATGAGTACGGGGCCGCGTGTCATAGCCGATCTCCCAACAAAAACTGCGCGGCTTTGTCCAGCCGTATATGGGGTGGTCCGTCGCCGGGACGCAATGTCAGCGGGGCAGGCGCGAAATTCATGATGCTGTAATCTGCGTCCAGCCATTTCTGCGACCCGTCCCGCGCTGGGGTCAGCAAATGCGCGGGATCAGAGGGCAGTTTGCCGGGATAGAACGCGGCCTGTTTGCCCGTGGCCAGCAAGCGGCCACGCACCACATCCAAAGGGCCGTCCGTGTGATCTATCGTTTCCTCGACCGTCGTGCGCAGGGCCGCGATGGACATCGCCCCGGTTTGCGCACCGGCAAAATCAGCACGGTCCTTTGCTTCGCGCAGCAGCGCCTTGGTGATGTCGGTCAATTGCGGATGCTGGCTGTGGTGCAGGTGGTCGGCTTTCGTTGCGGCGAACAGGATCTTCTCCACCCTGCGCCCTTGGAAAATACGCGACAGAAAGGCGTTGCGCCCCGGACGGAACGCCCCAAGGATACGCGCCATCGCGTTGCGCAGATCGTCCAAGGCGGCGGGCCCTGCGTGAATGGCACCCAAGACGTCGACCAGCACGATCTGGCGGTCGATCTTGGCGAAATGGTCCTGAAAAAAGGGCCGCACAATATTGCGCTTGTAGCTTTCAAAGCGGCGTTCAAATTCGCGCCCCAATGATCCGCGGGGATAGCGGGTGGTGGGCAGCGGCGCAAAGGTCAACACAGGCGACCCGGCCAGATCACCGGGCAACAGGAAACGAC
>CBDTVH010000402.1:0-3019 GCA_965363665.1 uncultured Yoonia sp.
GACGCGGCCCTCGTCTGTTTCGTCAACCGTCAAACTGGCACCGAAGCCCTGCAACATCCGCTCAGTGTGATCGCGGGTCGCCTCTTTCTCAATCACGACAGTCTGGCCGGGGGCATTCAGACCTGCCAGAAGAACAGCGGATTTCACCTGCGCTGAAGGCACCGGGACCACGTAACGGACAGGCACAGGATCAGCGGCTCCCACCAATGTCATTGGCAATCGGCCCCCCGCGCGGCCAACGGCCTGCGTTCCAAACAGGGCCAGCGGATCGGTCACGCGCCCCATGGGACGGCCATTGAGCGAGGCATCCCCGGTGAATGTGACCGTGATCGGCGAGGTTGCCATGGCACCCATGATCAGGCGGACCCCCGTGCCAGAGTTCCCGCAATCAATCACCTGTTCTGGCTCTGCAAAACCACCGACGCCCACCCCCGCAACCGTCCATTCGCCACCACCATGGTTGGTGACGGTCGCGCCAAAGGCCTGCATCGCGCGGCCGGTATCCAGCACATCCTCGCCCTCAAGCAGTCCAGTAATATGCGTTTCACCCACACACATCGCCCCAAGGATCAACGCGCGGTGCGAGATCGACTTGTCACCGGGCACATGCGCCTCGCCCTTCAATGGGCCACAGGGGCGCGATGTCATGGGGATGGGCGTGCCGTGTCCGGACATGGGCGAATTTCCTTCTTACTTCGGGCGGTTGATACCCCAGTGCCACGGCAGGGTCCATCGCCAGCCCCTTCATCTTGGCCAAAAAACTCCCCCCGGAGGGTCCTGCGCTCACATCCGGCGAAAGGTCAGATAGTGGGGCGTGCGGCCCTCACGCAGGGCCTTTTGTTCATATCGCGTCGAAACCCAGTCGCTCCAGGGGTCACGCCAGTCAGACGGACCTTCAGCCAGCCACTCAAAACGATGGGCGGGGACCTGTTCCAGGGTTTGCCTGACATAATCCTTGATATCCGTCGCAACCCGCAACTCAGCCCCCGGCTTCATCACGCGGTGCAGCGGCGCCAAATGCTCCGGCGTGACAAAGCGACGGCGATGATGGCGCTTTTTCGGCCATGGATCGGGATAATTAAGAAAGACCTTGGACAAGGTCGCATCTGGCAGCACATCAAACAAATCGCGGACGTCACCGGGATGAACACGCAGATGATCCACATTGGCTTTGCGGATCTTACCCAGCAGCATGGCGACGCCATTGATGAAAGGCTCACAGCCAATCAGGCCAACATCGCGATAGGTCTCGGCCATGTGGATCAGGTGTTCACCGCCACCAAATCCGATTTCCAGCCAGATATCCCTGTCACCAAAGACCTGGCTGAGATCAAGAGGCTTGCGATCCGGGTTCTCTTCCCAACTGATCGGGCCGGGTGACAGCGGTGCAAGATCGTTTTCCAGATACTGATGCTGGGACGCACGGATCGTCTTGCCCTTGAAACGACCATAAAAGTTGCGCCAAGGGGCACCGGATGGATGATTGGTTTTGCTCATGCGCGGGGCTTTAGCAAGCACGAGGTGATTGCGCAATCAGGTGGACGGACAAGCACCGACAGATGAGGTCGGTAAGGTGGGTCTCGACCCACCTTACCCGCATCACACTGCGCGTGTCAGCGCGTCGACCAGATCGGTCCGTTCCCAGCTAAATCCGCCATCGGCATCAGGTGCACGGCCAAAATGGCCATAAGCCGCGGTGCGTTCGTAAATCGGCTTGTTCAGGCCCAGATGCTCACGGATGCCGCGGGGTGTCAGGTCCATCACCTGTGCGATCGCGCGTTCGATCGCGGCCGGGTCCACGTCGCCCGTGTCATGCGTATCAGCATAAATCGACAAAGGCCTTGCAACGCCAATCGCATAGCTCAACTGGATCGTGCAGCGTTCCGCCATCCCCGCGGCCACCACATTCTTGGCCAGATAGCGCGCCACATAGGCCGCAGAGCGGTCCACTTTCGTCGGGTCCTTGCCCGAGAACGCGCCGCCGCCATGCGGTGCGGCACCACCGTAGGTGTCCACGATGATCTTGCGGCCCGTCAGACCGGCATCACCATCCGGACCACCAATCACGAATGTCCCGGTCGGGTTCACCCACCATTCGGTCTTTGGCGTGATGAAACCCTCCGGCAGCACCTGACGGATATACGGCTCGACGATTGCGCGAATATCGGCGCTGGTCTGGCTTTCATCACTGTGCTGCGTGGACAGAACGATCGAGGTCACCTCGACCGGCTTCCCGTTTTCATAGCGTAGCGAGATCTGGCTCTTGGCATCAGGGCGCAGGGTCGGCTCTTCACCGGACTTGCGCACCTCGGCAAGACGCCGCAGGATCGCATGGGCGTATTGGATCGGTGCAGGCATCAGTTCCTTGGTTTCAGTCGTGGCATAACCGAACATGATGCCCTGATCGCCAGCGCCCTCGTCCTTGTTATCGGCTGCATCAACGCCCTGCGCGATATGGGCGGACTGCTCGTGCAGCAGGTTCGTGATCTTGCAGGTCGCGTGGTGGAACTTGTCCTGCTCGTATCCGATGTCTTTGATGCAGGCGCGTGTGATATCCTCAACCCGGCCGATATAATCCTTCAGCTTGGATTGATCCGATAGACCGACCTCACCACCAATCACGACACGGTTGGTTGTCGCGAAGGTTTCACAAGCGACACGCGCTTCGGGTTCTTCGCTCAGAAAGGCATCCAAAATCGAATCCGAGATGCGGTCGCAGACCTTGTCGGGGTGACCCTCGGAAACGGATTCCGAGGTGAAAATGTAGTTATTACGCGCCATTGGGAAGTGCTCCATTAATACTTACTGTCACGTCAGGAAGCCGTTGTGACAGAACTGAAAACCCGCATAGGGTGTGCATCATGCAAGGTCAATCGTTATCGCGTTTTGCCAGCAGGTAAGTCCCGAAGATAAGCAACAAAAGCACAGCTAAAACCGGCATATCGCCCCATTGACTGTAGGGTGTCGCGGCAAGCGCCTTGGGCAACTGCCGCAACACCTCGGAGCCGATGCCGCGGCC
>CBDTVH010000403.1:0-3000 GCA_965363665.1 uncultured Yoonia sp.
TTCAAACCGGCTTTCGGTGCGCATTTCGATGACATCGCGAAAACCTTCGGTTGTGATCAGCGCAGTCCTGGCGCCCCGCCGTTCGATCAACGCATTGGTGGCAAGTGTCGTGCCATGAATGATCTGTTCGATCTGCGCGGGGTTGATCCCGGCCTTGGTGCAAACCTGATGCATCCCGTCAATGATCGCGTTTTCGGGTGCGGCGTAGGTGGTCAAAACCTTGGTTGAATACTGGTCTTTCCCTACCTCAAGAACAACGTCCGTGAACGTGCCCCCGATATCAACACCCAAACGCGTCTGGTTCTGCATCTTTTCCACCTGCTGATTTCAGGGGACAGGCTAGCGCGGGGCGTTGATCACTTCCAATTGTTTGAATTTATATAAATGATTAAATTTATTGATCCTGCGCGACCTGCACTGCAACGCCAGCCGCCTCTGCCACCACACGCGGCGCGCGTTCAGCGTCATAGCGTGCAAAAAAGTGCAGCGGCTCTGGTGCCCAATCATATTGAAGCTGCAGGAGCGCGCCTGCCGCAAGATCCTTTGCGACCATCGCAAGAGGCAAAGCGGCAATTCCCATGCCATCAATCGCCATCGTCTGGCACGCCGCCAGATTTGTCGAAGGCACGAGGCGTGGCGCAAGATCGCGGCGCGACCCAAAATGTGCTGCGACCTCTTGATAAAGCCGCGTATCCCGCGCATGGGTCAGGATCGGTTGTGCGGCCAGCGTTTCAATGGTGAGGGTCTGTGGAAGGCCAAGATCGGGGGACCCCACCCAGACCAGGGCGTAGGCTCCAATTTCAATCTGGCCTGTCGCCAAACGGCTGAAAGGTTCGTTCTGAAGTGCGAGATCAAGGGTCCGCTCGGCAAGACCCTTTTCCAGGTTCACCGAAAAATCGACGGTCAGTTCCACGGTCAGGCGCGGATAAACCCGCTTGAGGCGGCGCAGATAGGCCCGTAGCCAAGTTTGGACAATCATTTCGGTGACACCAAGCCGTAAGGTGCCTTCGATCAACGCCTTCTGGTCGGCGGCCACAATCAAAGCGTCAGTTGCATCAAGCACGCGGCGCGCATGTGCCAGCAAATCCTGCCCTTTGCCGGTCAACCGGACCGAACCTGCATCGCGCGTCATCAAGTTGGTAGCCAGCGCCTGTTCGAGGGCTGCAATCCGGGCGGAAATGTTTGGCTGCGTCGTGTTCAGACGCTCGGCTGCACGCCGAAAGCTTTGCAAGTCTGCGACCCAAACGAAGGCTTCAAGTTGTTTGAGGTTCAGCCGCATGTGGGTCTTTCACAAGGTATCGCTTTTGCAAACTGTAGATCGCTTGACCAGCTAGTGAAAGTCCCGCGATTTCGGGATTACCCGCACATTGCGCGGGTGCCGTCCGCGCGGATCGTGGGGGATGGATTTCCTAACCTCATCGGCCCGTGCAAGCGGCGCTTCCATCCGGTCATGCGAGAGCCGTTCCAGCGCATCACTGCGGTCAGTCAGGTGGTTGGCGACCACGTGGATTACATCTTCGCTGCGCTGTACCACACCACGCACGTCGATGATGCGGGCGCGCATGATGACTTTGCGATAGGCCTCCATCACCTTGGGCCAGACCACCAGATTGGCAACACCGGTTTCATCCTCCAGCGTGATAAAGCACACGCCCTTGGCGCTGCCGGGGCGTTGCCGGATCAGAACGATGCCGGCAAGCTTGATGGATTGCCCATTGCGCATCTGATCCAGCATGCGGGTCGGGGTATAACCCTGCTTGTTCATGCTGCGGCGCAGGAATGACATCGGATGCGCTTTCAATGACAGGCGCGTGGTCTGGTAATCGGCGACCACATGTTCGCAGATCGGCATTTGCGGCAGATCGAAGCGCATCTCGGCCCCTTCATCTTTTTCTTCCGCAAAAAGCGGCAAATCCGGCGCGTCGCGCAAGGCCCGCGCATCCCAAAGCGCCTGTCTGCGGTCCAGCGTCATCGACCGCACCGCATCGGCGGCTGCCAGTTTGCGCATGGTGCCCGCATCCAGCCTTGCGCGGTCTTTCAGATCAGCCAAGCTGTTAAACGGTTGCGTGCGTTTGTCCATGATCCGTTGTGCCATATCCTGCCGCACACCGTCGATTTGGCGCAAACCAAGGCGTACGACGAATTGACCAAGGGCGATGGGTTCCAGCGTATTGTCCCAATCGCTGTAATTCACATCCGGCGCGCGGACGATTTTGCCGTGTTCGCGCGCATCACGCACGATCTGGGCCGGGGCATAAAACCCCATTGGTTGCGAATTCAGCAAGGCGGCACAAAACACATCCGGGTAGTGGCATTTGATCCAGCTTGAAACATAGACCAGATGCGCAAAACTGGCGGCATGGCTTTCGGGAAAGCCGTAATCGCCAAAGCCCTTGATCTGATTGAAACACCGGCTGGCAAATTCCGGATCATAGCCGCGCCGGATCATCCGTCCGACCATCTTTTCTTCCAGTTGTTCAATCGTGCCGCGCGACCGGAAGGTCGCCATCGCCTTGCGTAACTGATTGGCTTCATCGGGTGAAAACTCTGCCGCAACCATGGCGATTTTCATCGCCTGTTCTTGGAAAATCGGCACGCCCTTGGTGCGTTTGAGTACCTTTCGCAACTCATCAGGGTCATGTTCCGGCCCCGGTGATGGGTATTCTTCGGGCTCTTTCCCACTGCGCCTGCGCAGATAGGGGTGCACCATATCGCCCTGAATGGGGCCAGGTCGGACGATGGCCACCTGAATCACCAGATCATAAAACTCACGCGGTTTCAGCCGTGGCAGCATGTTCATCTGTGCGCGGCTTTCGACCTGAAACACACCCAGGCTATCGCCCTTGCAGAGCATGTCATAGGTAACAGGGTCTTCTTGCGGGATGTTCGCAAGCGTAAAGCGTTTCCCGTAATGCGCATCAATCAGATCAAACGCCTTGCGGATGCAGGTCAGCATCCCCAGCGCAAGCACATCGACCTTGAGGATGCGCAATTCATCAA
>CBDTVH010000404.1:0-2989 GCA_965363665.1 uncultured Yoonia sp.
GGCTATCGCACCGTGAAGGCCCGCAAGGACGACAAGGGCGGACGCCTTTTGTCAGAGCTGGAACTTTGGGAGGTGTCTTTGGTCACATTCCCGATGCTTCCTGATGCGCGTGTGGGGGCCAAGGGGGACGACCCTGCGGAGACCGCAATGCGCGAGATGGCTGCGGCATTCGAGGGTGCGCGCCAAATGATGGCGCGGGACTGAACCCGCCCGAGTAACGATCAAAGGATTGATTGATGAGTAAGACCGAGACCACGTCTCGGGCCGGGGAAGATGTGTCTCCTGCCCAGTCTCTGAACACGGCTATTGCCGGGTTCATGAGCGATTTCAAAGACTTTTCCCACGGCGTGAATGCCAAACTTCAAAAACAGGATGACCGGATGAACAAGCTGGACCGAAAGACAATGATGAACGCCCGCACTGCGCTTAGTGCTGCGGCATCTGAGGATGCGCCACATCAGAAGGCCTTTGCCGCCTATCTGCGCTCTGGCGATGATGACGGGCTGCGCGGCCTTGAGATGGAAGGCAAGGCGATGGGCACCGCCGTGGCTGCTGATGGCGGTTACCTGGTTGACCCGCAGACGGCTGATACCATCCAGAATACGCTGTCTTCGACCTCTTCCATCCGATCAATCGCCAGCGTCGTGAATGTGGATGCGACGTCCTATGACGTGCTGGTCGATCATTCAGAAATGGGTGCAGGCTGGGCGACCGAGGCGAGTGCTGTTGCTGAAACTGATACGCCGCGGATTGAGCGGATTTCCATTCCACTGCATGAGCTGTCCGCCTTGCCGAAAGCGTCACAGCGTTTGCTGGATGACAGCGCGTTCGACATCGAGGGTTGGTTGGCGGGCCGGATCGCCGACAAGTTTGCCCGCTCTGAGGCGATGGCGTTTATCAGTGGCGATGGTGTGGACAAGCCCACTGGCATGCTGACTTATCCAACGGTCGATAACATCCTGTGGACGTGGGGCAATCTTGGTTATGTGCCCACGGAAACGGCCGGTGGTATCACCCGCGCTGATCCGATCATTGATCTGGTGTATTCGCTGGGTGCTGAGTACCGCGCCAATGCAACCTTCGTGATGAACTCGAAAACCGCCGGTCACGTGCGCAAGCTGAAAGACAATGACGGCCGTTTCGTCTGGGTCGATGGCATCGCGATGGGTGAGCCTGCGCGCCTTATGGGCTACCGCGTGCTGATTGCCGAGGACATGCCGGACATCGCGGATGGTTCCATGTCGATTGCCTTTGGTGACTTCAATGCAGGTTACACCGTGGCCGAGCGCCCCGACCTGCGGGTGTTGCGCGATCCGTTCTCTGCCAAACCGCACGTCCTGTTCTATGCCACCAAGCGTGTTGGCGGTGCTGTGAGCGATTTTGCGGCGATCAAACTGCTGAAATTCGCGGCCAGCTAAACGTTGAGCTGTGAAGCGGGTGCCGCGCCAAAAAACGCGGTGCCCAGCCCGGGCGCACACCAAGACAATCCTCGCATTGTCTAGCAGTTCCCTTCCGTCCGAGCAATGCGGGGGGCGGGTGCGCCCGGGTTCTGTCGGCTTTGGCCCCTATGATTTTCGGAGTAATTCCATGATGTTAGTCGAAGAGACCACCGTGCCTGCATCGGCGCTTCCGGTCGTTCAATTCAAAGACCACTTGCGCCTGGGATCGGGGTTTTCCGACGATGGAGTTCAAGATGCGGTGCTGGAAAGCTATCTGCGCGCGGCCATGGCGGCGATTGAGGCGCGGACCGGCAAGATCCTGATTGAGCGCGAGTTCAGCTGGACCTTGACCGCCTGGCGTGATGCCCGCCGCCAACCACTGCCGGTGGCGCCGGTGAATGCAATCAGTGCCGTGACGCTGCTGGATATGCAGGGCCAGGAAACTGTTGTGGATGCGGATCGCTGGTATCTGGAGCCTGACATGCAGCGCCCCAGTTTACAGGCGGCGGGGACGTGTTTGCCCCGGCTTTCGACCGGTGGGTCAGTGCGTATCGGCATGCTTGCGGGCTTTGGCCCAGAGTGGAGCGATTTGCCCGCTGATCTGGCGCAGGCCGTCATGCTGCTGGCCGCCCATTTCTATGAGTACCGTCATGATGTGTCACGCTCGTCCCCGTCCATGCCCGCCGGCGTACTGGCGCTGATTGAACGCTACCGCACGGTGCGTCTGTTCATGGGTGGCCGCGTATGACCGCCCCGCAGTTGAACCGGTCGCTGGTGCTGGAGGCCCCGTTGAAACTGGCTGACGGCGCCGGTGGCTATACCCGTGACTGGGAGCCGCTGGGCGTGCTCTGGGCCGAGGTGAAGGCCGGGTCAGGGCGTGAGAAGGCAGAGACAGCGGCGACACTGAGCCGCGTGCCTTATCGCATTACTGTGCGGGCCGCCCCGTATGGTGCCCCATCGCGGCCTGTTGCGGGGCAGCGCTTTCGGGACGGAAACCGCGTTTTTGAAATTTACGCCGTCGCTGAGGCGGGTGTGCAGGCAGCCTATCTGACCTGTCACGCGCAAGAGGAGGTGGCCCCATGAGTTATGGTGTTTCGGCTGCTCTTCAGGCCGCTGTCTTTCAGCGGTTGAGCGGGGATAGTGCGCTTGCTGCCTTGGTTGGTGCAGATATCTACGATGCTTTGCCGACGGGTACTTTGCCCCCGCTTTATGTGGTGCTGGGCGCCGAGGATGTACGTGATGCGTCCGATAAGACCAGCGGTGGTGCATGGCATCAATTCACGGTCTCAGTTGTCACGCAGAGTGCAGGTTTCGCGACGGCAAAGGCGGCAGCCGCCGCAGTGAGTGATGCCTTGATCGACGCACCTCTGGCCTTGAACCGGGGCAGGCTGGTTTCCCTGAATTTCTACAAGGCCAAGGCCGCCCGTGTTGGCACCGGCGCTGTCCGCCAGATCAATCTGATTTTTCGTGCCCGCGTGGCGGATGACACTTAACCCAATTTGCATGTGAGGAGTACGCCTGATGGCTGCACAAAATGGTAAGGACCTGTT
>CBDTVH010000405.1:0-2986 GCA_965363665.1 uncultured Yoonia sp.
TTATGGTGTGATCATACTGGCGGCACTGTTCCTGCTTCTTCCGCTTTCCATGGTTGTGCTACGCGGTGTGCCGGATTTTCTTCAGATGCCCGGCACGGTTTGGGCCGCGGCACTGCGGTCGATCCTGGTGGCGCTTGGATCGTCTTTATTATGCGTTCTGATGGCCCTGTCGCTGGCGATGCGCGGTGGGCTGATGGTTTCGGTCGTCGGGGTGACGCCACTTGCGGCCTCTGGGCTGGTTGTGGGGACCGGCGCGTTTCTTTTGATTTTTCCCTTCGTGCGCCCAGCCGATGTGGCCCTTCTTGTGACAATGTTGGTTAACGCGACCCTCGCGCTGCCATTTGCCTTGCGATCGGTGGCACCGGCTGCTGCGCAAATCAAGCAGGACTACGGGCGTCTGGCACTGTCGCTGTCCATGGACCGTTGGTCTTGGGTGCGTTTGGTCGTGTTGCCCCGCGTGCGCAGGCCGCTGGGGTTTGCGGCAGGGCTTGCTGCGGCTTTGTCGATGGGCGACCTTGGGGTGATCGCTCTGTTTGCGGGACAGGGGCAAGAGACGCTGCCTCTGGCAATGTATCGGTTGATGGGGGCCTACCGCATGGAAACAGCGGCGAGCGCGGCGCTGTTGCTTGTCGCCTTGAGCTTTGGGCTGTTTTGGCTTTGTGATCGTTGGGGGCGGGCCGATGCTGATATGTGAAGATCTGGTCTTGCAGCAAGGATCGTTTCGGTTACAGGCCAACGTCAGATTTACCGCCGGCAAGGCCATCGCGCTTATCGGCCCGTCCGGGGCTGGGAAATCAACGCTGCTCGCGGCGATTGCGGGATTTCTGTCACCGGCATCGGGCCGTTTGCTATGGGATGACGTCGACCTGACGGATGCCGCCCCGGGGGCACGACCCGTCAGCATGTTGTTTCAGGATAACAACCTATTCCCGCATCTGTCTGCGGTGCAGAATGTGGGGTTGGGGCTACGGCCTGATCTGCGATTGCGCGCACAGGATCAGAAAGTGATCGCAAGCGCGCTAAAGGACGTCGGGCTTGACGGGTTTGGGGACCGCAAGCCCGGTGCCTTGTCCGGCGGCCAGCAAAGCCGCGTCGCGCTGGCGCGTGTGCTGGTGGCGGATCGTCCTGTTGTTTTGCTTGATGAACCCTTCTCGGCGCTTGGGCCCGCGCTTAAGGATGAGATGCTGGATTTGGTGAAGGCAAAGCTCGTGTCATCCGGCAAGACCGTCATCATGGTGACCCATGACCCTGCCGATGCGCGACGGATCGCGGATATGGCTGCTTTGGTCGCTGGCGGTGTCGTGAATGAACCGGTCGCAACGGATCAGTTGTTCGATGACCCACCCCCCGCGCTGAAGGCTTATTTGGGGTAAGATGGATCATGATCCACCTTACGATACGAAAAGGCCCGCCAATTTGGCGGGCCTTTGTATTTTTCCGGTCAGTCTGACTTAGTCTTTATGCTTATGCGGTGCCCAAAGACGCTTGTTGGTCAGGTACAGCAGCACGGACAGAACGGTCAGGAACAGAACACCTGTCAGGCCAGCCTCTTTGCGCGCGACCAGCTTGGGTTCGGCCGTCCACATCAAAAAGGCCGCAACGTCTTTTGCCACATCTTCCAACTCGGCAGAGTGGCCGTCTGCATATTCAACATCGTCGCCGTAAAGCGGTTGCGACATTGCGATCCACGATCCGGGCACCATGTGCTTACCGTTTTCGTCGATGCAGCTTTCAGGGAAACCACCAGCGCCAAAGGCCACGTTATAAAAGCCATCCATCGGCTCGCCTTCCAGCGCGCATTCAGGCTCTTCGTGGTAGCCGGTCATCAGCGACGCGATATATTCCGCACCGCCCATACCGTTCACGAACTGGCTGATGCCCGTCCCGTATGGTCCGTGAAAGCCAGCACGAGCTTTCGCCATCAGGCTGAGGTCAGGTGCATTCGAAAGGCTGGAGCTTGGAAAGTAGTCAGATGGTGTCGCCGGGCGAAAGTCGCCTTCGCCATCGAACAAAGTCTCGTCAAAGACCTCATAGAACTCCGCGTAAGCCCGCATCTGATCTTCAGGAAGGCCCGGGCCGCCCTCGTCTGACAGGTTGCGGAAGTTGACGATCTCAAGGCCGTGACATGCTGCACAGATTTCAGTGTAGACCTGAAGGCCACGCTGAAGCTGCATCTGGTCAAAGCTGCCAAAAGGACCCTCGAAAGAGAAATCATAGTCTGTGATTTCGGTCTCGACTTCGGCTGCCATTGCCTGCCCTGCGGTGAGGGCAAGCGCTGTTGCAGCGGTGAGTGTGAATCTACGGAACATATTCATTGGTCCTCTCTCACTCGGCCGGGCTTGCGACGGGTTTGGCACCGTCACTTTTCGGCGCGTAGTGCGCATTGAAGTCTTCTTCGATGGTTGCCGGTGGTGTGTTCGGCTTCTCGATCACGCCAAGCAGTGGCAGGATAACGAGGAAGTAAGCAAACCAGTAGGTCGACCCGATCAAGGCGATGTAGGGATAGATACCCTCAGCCGGACGCGCACCAACCCACATCAGCAGGATGAAGTTGACCACGAACAGCCAGAACCACCACTTGAACATCGGACGATAACGACCAGAGCGTACGGACGATGTGTCAAGCCAAGGCGCCAGCGCCATCACCACAATCGCACCGAACATCGCAATAACCCCAAAGAACTTGGCGTCGATGATGCCGAATGTGATCCAGTTCACCGCAATAACAAGCCAGACCTCTTGGTCGAAAGCGCGCAAGATTGCGTAGAACGGCAGGAAGTACCATTCAGGCACAATATGCGACGGTGTCACCAGCGGGTTGGCCGGAATATAGTTGTCCGGGTGGCCCAGATAGTTTGGCATAAAGCCGACGACTGCTACGAACAGTGCAAGGATGATTGCTAGCGCAAACAGGTCCTTGATCACGAAGTAAGGCCAGAACGGCAGCGTATCCTTGGCTGCGTCTTCTTTCGATGTGCGACGCACC
>CBDTVH010000406.1:0-2982 GCA_965363665.1 uncultured Yoonia sp.
CATCAGCAGGCGTGTGGTGCCGTCCAGCGCGTTGACATCACCCGACATCGGTTGCGTATGTCGGCCATGCCCCAGAAAATCAAAGGTGTAGACCTGGTACCCCGCACGTGCCAGCGGCAGCGCATAGCCCTGCATCATCTGTTGTGAACCGGCAAAGCCATGCGCAACCAGAACAATCGGGCCATTTGCGTCTGGCAGGGCGTATCTGGTCACCGGCGTGCCGCCGACATCAAGGCGATCAACCGCAATATCATGCCGCGCGGCTTCGAGCACAAAAAGTGCCAGGATGATCATGATGACTGCGAAGGCTGATTTCATGCGGGCCTGCTATCCATTCTAGCGAACATGACCGGGATCGTAGGGGGCCTGTTCAAAGTTGTCTTGGTTCAGTGTCTTGGAACGTAAGGTTATATTCTGATCACATGCGGTTTTGCTTCACAAAGCCACCAGACTGACTACGCTATGTCGAACGCTTTTGGGAGGAAGCCAGTGATAGACGAAACACGTCCTTGGACGGCCTTTTACGGCCCATCTGTTCGCAAGACAATCGACACCCCGGCACATAGAACGATTGGCGGCTTTATCACGGCCATGGCCGAGGTGTATGGCGACCGACCCGCCTTTACGACCTGCCTGCCCAATGGGATGAATGGCACGCTGACCTATGCCCAGGCGGACGAGATGTCAGATGCGCTGGCGGTTTATTTCCGCGAAATTGCCGGGCTCAAAACGGGCGACCGCGTTGCGATTCAAGTGCCCAACTGTCTTTCCTATCCCATTGCCGCGATGGCCGTGTTCAAGGCCGGTTGCGTGCTGGTCAACGTCAACCCGCTTTATACGGCCGAAGAAATGGTCAAGCAGTTCGCCGATGCGGAACCCGCCGCTATTGTCGTCGTCGATATGTTTGCCGACAAATTGGTCGAAGCAATGCAGGACTATCCGATCCCCAATGTGATCGTGACCCGCGTGGCCGAGTATCTGCCTGCCATGCCAAGGGGTATCGTGGGTCTGGTGCAGAAATACTGGGACAAGACGATCAAACCAATCACCATCCCGCACATTCGGCTGCCGGACGCCGTCAAAGCGGGCCGTGCCAAGCATGAAGAGACGCACAACGCGCTGCAAAGCTATCGCACGACGATTGATCCGGATGATGTCGCCTGTTTGCAATACACGGGCGGCACCACGGGTGTGTCCAAAGGCGCGATGCTGACCCACACCAACATTCTGATGAACATGGAACAGACGATGGAGCTGATCGAGCAGTTCGAGAAGGGCCGCGAAGTTGCCCTGACGGCGCTGCCGCTTTATCACGTGTTTGCCTTCACCGTAAATTTTCTGGGCATGTATTCGCAGGGCGCGCATAACATCCTGATCCCGAACCCGCGGCCCCTCAGCAACCTCAAACGTGCGTTCGAAAACTACAAGATCACCTGGATCAGCGGTGTGAACACCCTGTTCAACGGCCTGAACGGTGAGATCTGGTTTCAGGATACGCCACCCAGACACCTCAAGTTTGCGTCTTCGGGCGGTATGGCGACACAGGGCGTCGTGGCCGAGCGGTGGGAAGCCCTGACCGGAAAACCGTTGCTTGAAGGGTACGGATTGACCGAATCCTCGCCCATCCTGACGTTCAACCCTTACGGCAAAAGCCGTCTGAACTCGATCGGGGTGCCGTTGCCATCGACAGAAGTGAAATGCGTCGATGAAGACGGTGCCGATGTGCCGCTGGGCGAACCGGGCGAATTGATCGCCAAGGGTCCGCAAATCATGAAGGGCTATTGGCGCAAGGAAGAAGAGACCGCCAAGACCATCCAGAACGGCTGGCTTTTGACCGGTGATATCGGCGTGATGGACGCAGACGGGTATTTCCGGATCGTTGACCGCAAGAAAGACATGATCCTTGTGTCCGGTTTCAACGTCTACCCCAATGAGATTGAAGATACGATTGCCGCCCATCCGGGCGTGGAAGAAGTGGCCGTGATCGGCGTGCAGGACGGCGCGTCAGGCGAGGCCGTGAAAGCGTTTATCGTCAAGCGCGATGACAGCCTCAACAAGGATGCGATCCGCGCCTATTGCAAAGAACATCTGACGGCCTACAAGGTGCCGAAAATGGTCGAGTTCCGCGATGAGTTGCCGAAATCGAACGTCGGTAAGATCCTGCGCAAGGACCTGCGCGCTGAAGAAAACGCCAAGGCGGAGAACGCATAATGGTCGGACCACTCGAACAGGCCATTCTGGCGCTGATGATTTTTGTGATCATGCTGGGGATGGGCGCGTCGCTAACCCCCCGTGATTTTACGCTGGCTCTGAAACGGCCCTACGGTCTGATGATCGGGGTGATTTCGCAATACGGCTTCATGCCGTTGATCGGCTTTGTTTTGGCGACGACGCTGCCAGTGTCGGACACGATCAAGATCGGTATCCTGATCATGGCGTGTATGCCTGGCGGGACGACGTCGAACATCTTTACCTACTTTTCCAAGGGAAATCTGGCGCTGTCCGTGCTGATGACGGTCACGTCAACCGTCTTTGGCGTGGTCCTGATTCCGATTGTGCTGGTGCTTTATGCAGGCGCGCTTGATCTGGATATCCCGCGCGAGAACATCATCGCGACGCTTGTGTTGCTGTTGGTGCCAGTGGGCATCGGTATGGTGCTGCGCAAACTGAACGCCAACGTGGGCGCGGTGACTGAATTCATGGGCTCGATGCTGGCGATCTTTTTTATCCTGTTCCTGATCGTGTCATGGATTCCCCGCAACTGGGAATTCCTGCTGACGACGACCTGGGCGACGTACTTTGGGTCCATCGTCCTGGGGCTTTTTGGCTTTGCGCTGGGCTATGGGTTTTCGATCATGTTAAGGCTGCACCCACGCAATGCGCGCACCGTCGCGCTTGAGACAGGTATCCAGAACGGCCCATTGGCGATCGCAATCATCGCCTTCACCTTTGCTGGCACCGAGGCGCAGTCGATCATGGCCG
>CBDTVH010000407.1:0-2977 GCA_965363665.1 uncultured Yoonia sp.
GCTTGAGAAAAGCCCTGTCATGCTCGCCTCGGAAACCAACCTGCGTGATATTCTGACGACATTGGAAGCAGAAAAACCTGATCTGGCGATCATCGACTCAATCCAGACCATGTGGGCTGACAACGTCGACAGCGCACCGGGCAGTGTGTCTCAAGTTCGCTCTTCCGCACATGAGTTGACAACCTTCGCCAAACGCAATGGCATGTCGGTGATCATGGTCGGTCACGTCACCAAGGATGGTACAATCGCGGGGCCGCGTGTGGTCGAACATATGGTTGATACCGTGCTTTATTTCGAAGGCGAGCGCGGCCATCAGTTCCGTATCCTGCGATCGGTCAAGAACCGTTTTGGCCCCGCTGACGAAATCGGCGTCTTTGAAATGACCGGCAAGGGGTTGGCAGAAGTCAAAAATCCTTCTGCCCTTTTTCTGTCCGAACGTGGCGCCCCTGCCCCCGGATCAGTGGTGTTTGCAGGCATCGAAGGGTCCCGTCCGATGCTGTGCGAGATACAGGCACTTGTGGCACCTTCGCCACACAGCCAACCGCGCCGTTCAGTGGTTGGATGGGACGGTGGGCGGCTTGCCATGATCCTTGCGGTGCTTGAATCCCGGTGTGGCGTGCCCTTCACCGGATTGGACGTATACCTCAATGTAGCAGGGGGTTTGCGCATTTCCGAACCCGGCGCAGACCTTGCAGTTGCCGCCGCTTTGGTATCCGCCCGCGAAGATGCAGCCTTGCCCGCCGAGGCCGTCGTTTTCGGTGAAATCAGTTTGTCGGGCGCGCTGCGTCCTGTCGGGCAAACGGAAAATAGATTGAAAGAGGCGCAGAAACTTGGTTTTACAACTGCGATACTCCCACAACAGGCCAAACAGCCAAGCGTGGACGGTTTGGCGTTGCGCAATGCAACCGACCTTGCCGGATTTGTAGAAGAGGTTTTCGGCGCAAGATAGCGTCAATCGCAGGAGACGACCCATGGAAGGTTTCACACTTGTCGACGCAGGCGTCGCGATCATCGTTTTGCTGTCGGGCGTGTTGGCCTACAGCCGCGGCTTTGTCCGCGAGGCGATGGCCATCGCAGGCTGGATCGGTGCCACAATCGTTGCCTTCATCTTTGCCGATCAGGTTGAACCGCTGGTGCGCCAGATCCCGATCGTCGGTGACTTCATTGGCGATAGCTGCGAATTGGCGATCATTGCTGCCTTTGCTGCTGTCTTTGCGGTCGCCCTTGTGGTCGTATCGATCTTTACCCCGCTGTTTTCCAACGTCGTGCAGCGGTCCGCCCTTGGCGGTGTTGATCAGGCGCTTGGCTTCTTCTTCGGCGTCCTGCGGGGCATCCTGCTGATCGCGGTTGCCTTCTTTGTCTACGAAACGATCTTTGCAGCACAGCAATTCGCCGTGATCGAAGACAGCCGCTCGGCGCAGGTGTTCGCCCAACTGACCGGCCAGATCGAAGAACAGAACCCGGAGCAGGCTTTGGGCTGGATCACAGAGCAGTATCAGCAGTTGGTTGGCAACTGTGGTGCGCCAGCAGAATAAATGATGACTGTTTCCCCAAAAGGCCGCTGTGCGGAAGCGCCGCGGCCTTCTTGACGCTCGACGCTTGCGACGAAACAGTCTTTCCAGCCGCAGACGCAGGATCGTTTCGTGACAGATCGCCCATGACCCTCTAAGACGGTGCTACGACAAATCCAACGGATTCGGAGCTGCCCCCTTGTCCACCTCGTTCCCCCCTGCCCATCCCTTTGACGATGACAAACTGCGGGAGGAATGTGGCGTCTTTGGCGTCGTCGGTGTGACTGATGCATCGAATTTTGTTGCCCTCGGCCTGCACGCCCTGCAACACCGCGGACAAGAGGCGGGCGGGATCGTCACCCACGACGCCGAAACCGGTTTCAATCGGCCTCCATGATGAAACGCCTGCCCGGCACCATCGGGATTGGGCACGTGCGTTATTCGACTGCCGGATCCAAGGGACAGACCGCGATGCGCGATGTGCAGCCGTTCTTCGGTGAATTTTCGATGGGTGGTGCTGCGATTGCCCACAATGGCAACATCACCAACGCCTTGTCGTTGCGGAAAGAGTTGATCGAACGTGGTTCTATTTTTCAGAGCTCATCCGACAGTGAATGCATCATTCATCTGATGGCGCGTTCCATGGGCCGCACTATTCCCGATCGCATGGAGGAGGCGCTGCGCAAGGTCGAAGGCGCGTTTTCCATCGTGGCGATGACCCGGACCAAACTGATTGGGTGTCGCGATCCGCTGGGCGTGCGCCCCTTGGTTTTGGGCAAGATTGGCGAAGGCTGGGCGCTGGCCTCGGAAACCTGCGCGCTGGATATTATCGGTGCCGAGTTTATCCGTGAGATTGAGCCCGGCGAAATGGTTGTCGTGACCGAAAAGGGTGTGGCCAGCCACTTTCCGTTCCGCCCCAATCGCGCGCGCTTCTGCATCTTTGAACACGTCTACTTCAGCCGCCCTGACAGTATTCTTGGTGGCCGCTCGGTCTATGAAACCCGCGAAAACATCGGACGCGAACTGGCCAAGGAAGCCCCCGTCGATGCCGATCTGGTTTGCCCGGTCCCTGACAGCGGCACACCCGCAGCCATCGGTTATTCACTGCAATCCGGCATTCCCTACGCCATGGGCATCATCCGCAACCAATACATGGGCCGCACGTTCATCGAACCGACTGAAAGCATCCGCAACATGGGTGTGCGCCTGAAACTGAACGTCAATCGTGCGCTGATCAAAGGCAAACGTGTAATCTTGGTGGATGACAGCGTGGTGCGCGGCACTACAAGCCGCAAGATCAAGGAAATGATCCTTGATGCAGGGGCCGCCGAGGTGCATTTCCGTATTGCATCACCACCAACATCATGGCCCTGCTTTTATGGTGTCGATACGCCGCAACGCGAAAAGCTGCTGGCAGCCACCATGAGCGAAGAGGAAATGCGCGCCCACCTGGGCGTTGACAGCCT
>CBDTVH010000408.1:0-2975 GCA_965363665.1 uncultured Yoonia sp.
GTTGAGATCGACCCCAATGATCTCTCGCATGCGATGGAGGAAATGCGGCGTCGCTCGCCTTTTGTGCCTGTTACGATTGCGGATCGTCTGTCATGGGAAGATGTCGCGCAAATCAATCTGAACACTCCGGCGCTGCCGGGCATTCAGGCCGAAGTGGGTCTAAGCCGTGTGTACCCTTGGGGTGCTGATCTTGCGCATGTGGTCGGCTACGTCGGCCCGGTCAGCGATTATGATCTAGGCCGGATCGAAGACCCTGACCCCTTGCTGCAAATTCCGAAGTTCCAGATCGGCAAGACCGGTGCGGAAAACAAGCTGGAGCGGACGTTGCGCGGCAGCGCCGGCACCCGTCGGATCGAGGTCAATGCCGCTGGTCGGATCATGCGCGAGCTGGACCGTCAGGAAGGCGATCCCGGCAAGGATATCCAACTGACCCTCGACAGCCGCCTGCAAAGCTATGTTCAGGCGCGTCTGGACGGCGAGTCCGCCGGTGCAGTGGTCATGGATCTTGAGAATGGCGATCTGCGCGCCATCGCCTCTGCCCCGGCATTTGACCCCAATCTATTCGTGCGCGGCATTTCCGTGCCGGATTGGAACGCCTTGAATGCCGACAAATACCGCCCACTGGCGGCAAAGGCCGTTCAAGGCACCTATCCGCCCGGTTCGACCTTCAAGATGGTTACTTTGCTGGCCGCAATGGAAGCAGGTTTCGTCACCCCGGATGAAACGGTCTATTGCCCGGGCTACACTGATGTCTTCAACATTCGCTTCCACTGCTGGAAGCGGGGTGGTCACGGCAACATAAACCTGCACGAAAGCCTGAAGCAAAGTTGTGATTGCTATTATTACGAGATCGCCCAGCGCGTCGGCATCGACAAGATGGCCGAAATGGCGCGCAAACTCGGGCTTGGGATGCGCCACGATCTGCCGTTGTCAGCGGTGGCAGAGGGGCTGGCCCCGGATAAGGAATGGAAATCTCGGGTACGCGGCGAAGAATGGCGGATCGGCGACACCGTGAATGCGTCGATTGGTCAGGGGTATGTGCTGACGTCACCCTTGCAACTGGCGGTGATGACCGCGCGGATTGCGACCGGCCGCATGGTCACACCACGCCTGATCCGCCTGATTGATGGCGTCGAACAACCCTCAGGCCTAGGCGAAAGCCTTGGGATCAATGAGAACACCCTGCGCCGCGTGCGCGCCTCTATGGTAGATGTCTGTAACCATAGGCGCGGCACGGCATATGGGTCCCGGATCACCGATGACGCGCATAAGATGGCGGGCAAGACGGGCACCAGTCAGGTGCGCCGCATCACACCCGAAGAACGCGCCGCTGGTGTGACCAAGAACGAAGACCTGCCATGGGAACGCCGGGATCACGCGCTGTTTGTCGGCTATGCCCCCTATGACAACCCGCGCTATGCCGTGTCGGTGGTGGTCGAACACGGTGGCGGCGGATCACGCGCTGCCGCACCCATCGCGCGCGACATCATCTTGCAAGCGCAATATGGCGGCCCCCCACCGCTTGAGGCCTACCCCGCAGGCGTGCGCGACGAGATCGCCGAACAGCAACGCCGGATTGAGGAACGCGTCCCCCCCGGTGCCAAAGGGCGCAGCCGCGTATGAGCTATCTTGAGTATAACGCCAAATATGTCCCTACCGGGCTACGCAAGGTCCTGTATCTGAACTGGCCGATCATTCTGCTGCTGATTGCGGTGGCAAGCATGGGCTTTTTGATGCTGTATTCGGTCGCTGGCGGCTCCATGACGCCTTGGGTTGAACCCCAGATGGAGCGCTTTGCACTTGGCATGGTGTTGATGGTCATCGTCGCGGTGGTGCCGATCTGGTTCTGGCGCAACATGGCCTTCGTCGCTTACGGCGGGTCATTGCTCTTGCTCCTCGGCGTCGAGTTCTTTGGCGAAGTGCGCATGGGCGCCCAGCGTTGGATCGACATCGGGTTCATGCGGTTGCAGCCGTCCGAGCTGACGAAGATCACGTTGGTCATGTTCCTGGCCGCTTATTACGATTGGCTACCGAACAAGAAGACCTCGCACCCGTTGTGGGTGGTGTTGCCAGTCCTGTTCATCCTCGCACCCACGATGCTGGTTCTGAACCAACCCGATCTGGGAACCGCGCTATTGCTTCTAATCGGCGGAGCAGCGGTCATGTTTTTGGCCGGGGTGCATTGGGCCTATTTTGCGACTGTTGTGGGTGGTGGCGTCGGGGCCATCGTGGCTGTATTCCAAAGTCGTGGGACGCCATGGCAGCTATTGAAAGACTACCAATACCGCCGGATCGACACGTTTTTGGACCCTGCCAATGATCCATTGGGCGCAGGCTATCACATCACGCAAGCGAAGATCGCATTGGGGTCTGGCGGATGGACCGGGCGCGGGTTCATGCAAGGCACACAGTCTCGGCTCAATTTTCTGCCCGAGAAACATACCGATTTCATCTTCACGACACTGGCTGAAGAATTCGGTTTTGTCGGGGCCTTTACGTTGCTGGGGCTTTACCTGCTTATCGTTTTGTTCTGCATCATCTCGGCTTTGGGTAACCGCGACCGGTTCGCATCATTACTGACGCTAGGTATCGCGATGACGTTCTTTTTGTTCTTTGCGGTGAATATGGCGATGGTCACCGGGCTGGCCCCCGTCGTGGGTGTTCCGTTGCCTCTGGTCAGCTATGGCGGGTCAGCGATGCTTGTACTGCTGGTGGCCTTCGGGCTGGTTCAAAGCGCACATATCCATAGGCCCCGCTGATGCTCAAAATCCTGTTTTCGGCCCAACCTGAACGCTGGGATGAATATCGCGAGCCACTGACCAGGGCCTTTGCCAAAGCTGGACTGCAAGTGGATTTGGCGCAAAGCCATCCACCAGCCGAGGTTCACTACATCGTCTTCGCCCCCAACGGCCCGGTGATGGATTTCAGCCGTTACACCAAGACCAAAGCAATCATGAGCCTATGGGCTGGCGTCG
>CBDTVH010000409.1:0-2967 GCA_965363665.1 uncultured Yoonia sp.
CATGATCTTGGGGCGTGTGGCAATGCACAGGGCCGCCATTTGGGCATAGGCGTCGCGCAACCCCGGACAGACGCGATAGGCCACATCAGCCGCGGCAGCGTTCAATCGGATCTGTGCGCAGTCGAACTCCGGGCCTTCGCCCTGTTGTTCAGCATCTGCCGGATCGCTGGTCGCTGCCAAAGCGGTCAGCCAGAAATAGGCGGCGCGGTTCAGATCGGCCTGCGGAAAGGCCGCGATCACGGGCGGCAGGTTCAACCGCTCGCCATCAAAGCTGGCCACCCATTCACGGTCGCGATCAGCGGCAAGCTTGCGGCGTACAGGCCTGCGGTGTTGCACCAGCGTGGCAGGGGCTTCGCCCAACGCGACCCCGGCCGCGCCGCCCAAAGCACGAAACAAAACGGCAAGGCTGGGCCGGACGGACGAAAGCGTCACCATTGCGTCAGGATAGCTTTGGTCCGCCCCGATCCCGCTGGCCATGTCGTGCCAGAGATTGCCAACGGTTTCTTCCGGTTCCATCAGGTCAAGAAGGCGCATGATGGCTATCCGTAGATTGTGCTGACCAGATCGCGCAGCGATTGCTGCACGTCGGGTTCATCGCTGAGGGGTTCGATCACGGCAGCTTCCAACGCGTTGTCCACGCCCATGCCGCCTGCCATCAACGTGGCCGCATAGATCAGCAACCGGGTCGACACGCCTTCTTCAAGGTCCATGCCAGAGAGATTGCGGATATGACCGGCCAATCGGACCAAAGGCGCGACGCGCCCGGCCTCCAACCCGCTTTCGCGGGACACGACGGCGATTTCAGTCTCGGCGGCAGGGAAGTCGAAGGAAATCGACAGAAACCGCTGCCGCGTCGATGGTTTCAGCCGTTTGAGCACATTCTGATAGCCGGGGTTATAGCTGGCAACCAGCATGAAACCCTTGGGTGCCACCAGTTCCTCACCCGTCCGGTCAATCATCAGCGTGCGTCGGGTGTCAGTCAGCGGGTGCAGCACCACGGTGACGTCCTTGCGCGCCTCGACCACCTCATCCAGATAACAGATCCCTCCCTCGCGCACCGCGCGTGTCAAGGGGCCGTCGACCCAGACGGTTTCTCCACCCTTGAGCAGGTAGCGCCCGATCAGGTCGGCGGCGGACAGATCGTCATGGCAGGCGACGGTATAGAGCGTCTTGCCCAGTTTCGCCGCCATGTGTTCGACAAAGCGGGTTTTGCCGCAGCCGGTCGGCCCCTTCAAAAGAAGGGGCAGACCGTTGTCATAGGCCGTCTCAAACAGGTCGCATTCGCGGCCGGTCGCCTGATAGAACGGCAAAGTAGGAAGTGTTGTTGCGATATTCATGGCTTACTCTCCTGGAACCGGGTTGGCCGGGCCGGGTGCGATAACCTCGTGCGTGCGGACCACCAGCATTGAATAGATGAACAACAGCGCCCCCAGCACCACTGCGGCACCTGCGCCAAAGCGCATCAGATAGAAGATCGCCAGATCGTCCTGCACCTGCATGTAGTAGTCACCGATGACCCGTTGCATGTGGGTCTGGATGGTGCCCGCAAAGGTCAGCACGAAGGTCATGAACGCCATCCCACCTGTCATTAGCCAGAAGGACGCCATGTTCAGCACCTGATTATAGGGTGCCCGTTCCCGCAGCATCGGCATGGCATAGCTAAAGACCGCCAGGTTCAGCGCGACATAGGCGCCATAGAAGGCAAGGTGCCCATGGGCCGCGGTGATCTGCGTGCCGTGGCTATAGAAGTTCACGCCATGCAACGTGTGCAGGAACCCCCAGACACCTGCGCCGAAAAAGGCAACCGTACTGGACCCCAGCGACCACAGCAGGGCCGCCTTGTTGGGGTGGTTCTTGCGGCCTTTCCAGACCATGACGAACGCAAAGGACATCATCAGAAAGAACGGGATCACCTCAAAGGTCGAAAAGATCGACCCGATCCACTGCCAATATCCGGGCAAACCGATCCAGTAGAAGTGGTGACCGGTGCCAAGGATGCCGCTGAAAAGCGCGGTGGCCACGATGATATAGAGCCATTTTTCCACAACCTCACGGTCCACGCCTGTCAGTTTCAGCAACAGGAAGGCAAGGATCGCGGCCATCACCAGTTCCCAGGTCGCTTCGACCCAGAGGTGCACGACGAACCACCAATACATTTTGTCCAAGGACAGGTTGTCAGGGTTGATGAAGGCAAAGACCCAGAGCAGCGAAAGCAACCAAAGGCCCATCAGCAGGACGTTGGTGATCGCGGTTTTCTTGCCGGCCAAAACCGTCATCGAGACGTTGAGCAAGAAGATCAGCGCCGCGACAAGGATACCGAATTTGACCCAGAGCGGTTGTTCCAGAAACTCGCGCCCGCCATGGATACCCACAAGGTAGGAGCCGACCGCGCCCAGCGTGCCGACAACAAGGATGATCAGCTGGATATAGGCCAGTTTCGGCGACCATATCTCGCGCTCTGATTCCTCGGGGATCAGGAAGTAAGCGGCCCCGAAAAAGCCCAGCAGCAACCAAACGATCAGCGCGTTGGTATGGATCATGCGGATTACGTTGAACGGCAGGATTTCAGCCAGGAAATTGGGCGAGACATAGACCCACCCGGCGAGAAGGCCACCAAGTACCTGGATGCCAAACAGCGCCATCGCTGCAAGGAAGTACCAGTAGGCCACTTTTTGTGATTGGTATTTCATGATTTCCACTCCTTAACCGGCGTCATTGGGCGGCCAGCCCTGTGTGTCTGTTTGATCGGCCCAGCGCAGAAATTCAGCCAGACCGCGGACGTCTTCGTCCGACAGGTCATAGCCGGGCATCTGGCGGCGGCCTTCGATGCCGCTGGGCTGGCTGTCGATCCAGCCGCGCAGCATCTCGAATGCGTCTTCGGGGCTGTCCTGCACGCCCCAGCGGGTCATGACGTTGCCGACTTCGGGGGCGAAATATGCGCCCTCACCATGCAGGCTGTGGCAGTTG
>CBDTVH010000410.1:0-2962 GCA_965363665.1 uncultured Yoonia sp.
CCGCCGCATCATCACCCATTGCACCGGTCGCCTGATCCACATCTTCCGATGAAAGTGCCGCGACCTGCCGTCTGGCCTCTTCGCGGGCGCGCATCGTGTCGCGCAGGGTGGCCTGTACCACCTCAAGCCCGGTTTCCAGTTCGCGCCGCTTTTCCTCGGTCGCGAGCAGTTCGGACTGCATGATCGAGATCTGTTGCAGGGCTGAGTTGAACCGCTCTTGTGCGGCGACAGCTTCCATCGCGCGCGCATCGCGTTCGTAGGATAAAGCGTTCAGCCGTTGTTCATAGGTCAACTGATCGCGCTGCGCCTGTGCGCGAAAGTTTCCCGCACCGATACTGTCCATCAACAAAATCGCGGTGGCGATGATGGTCCAGGCCACAACGATGATGCAGCCGGTCCAGCCCATCAGCTGTGTTTCAGAGGTCAGTCGAATAAAGCGTGTTTCACTGTCCGATCGCAGGAACAGCCGTCTTTCAGGGAAAAAGCGTTCAAGAACGCCATGAATGCGTGTTGTCAGTCGTGATCTCACGGTGCTGCTCGTCCTGTCCCGTTTCCTATTGCCGGAGCCCACCCGGTTGCGTTCCGATACCGTGTAAGTGGCTCGTCACTGGCCTGCAAGAATTTTGCGCCAATTTTGTGCAGATATCCCGTCATAAATGGGGCTTGGGCGGGTAATTGCCTATTTCTTGATTGCCGCATCAGAAGCCTGCGCCGTACCTGCGAGGGGCCAGTAGAAATCCGGGGGTATTCCTGCCTCTGCCCGCTTTTCTTCGTTGAACGGCGGCTTGAGCGGGCCGTGGAAGTATTTACGCACCAGATCATGAAACACGCCGGTGGGGTCCAGATCGTGTCGCCCGCATAAGAAGTGAAACCACTTGGACCCGTAGGCGACGTGATGGACCTCTTCGGCGTAAATCATCTCAAGCGCATCGACCGCCTGGGTCAGCTTGGCCTGCTTGAAAATCTTGATCATGCCGGGCGTCACATCCAGTCCACGCGCTTCAAGCACCATGGGCACGACGGCAAGTCGCCCCATCAGATCATCGGCCGTATCTTCAGCCGCACGCCACATGCCAGCATGGGCAGGCAAGGCACCGTAATGGCTGCCCAACGCTTCAAGACAGTCGCACATCAGGTTGAAATGTTTTGACTCTTCGTCTGCCGCCTTGACCCAGTCATCGTAGTAACCCAGCGGCAGTTTGGTGTCAGCGAAGCGGGCGATGATATCCCAGTGCAGATCGACCGCGTTCAGTTCAATATGGGCGACGGCATGCAACAGCGCGATCCGCCCGGCCTCTGATCCCGGTTTGCGCTGGGGGACATCGCGGGGATCGAGGAGTTCTGGTTTGTCGGGCCGCGCAGGGCGCAACGGTGGCTTTGCGTTACCGATTTCAATTGTTTCGGCTGCGGCGCGGGCTGCTTGCCATTGCGCTGCATATCGCCGCGAAAGCGCCGTCTTTTCGCGACCGTCCGCGGTGGTCAGTACCGCGACCGCAATTTCAGTCAGGGTCACAGTGCGCGAACCGCATCCAGCACGGCATCGACGTGACCGGGCACGCGGACCTTGCGCCAGACCTGCGCGATCTTGCCATCTGCGCCGATCAGAAAGGTGGCACGTTCGATGCCCATGTAGGTCTTGCCATACATGCTTTTTTCAACCCAGGTCCCGTAGCGTTCGCAAACGTCGCCTTCTTCATCCGAGAGCAGGGCGATTTTCAATTCATGCTTGGCCACGAATTTGTCGTGCTTTTTCACGCTGTCTTTGGACACCCCAAGGATCACAGTATCCAGTGCCGCAAAGTCATCGACGCTTTCGGTAAAGCCGATCGCCTCTTTCGTGCAGCCGGGGGTGTCATCTTTTGGATAAAAGTATAGCACCACCTTTTTGCCGGCGAAGTCCGACAGGTTCACGATCTGCCCACCATCGCGCGGCAGGCTGATGTCCGGGGCTTTGTCGCCGACGTCTGGCTGTGTCATGGTGGTGTCCTCCATCCGATTTGATTTCTTGGTTTTGTTTTAGTCCGTGACAGGCAAAGATAAAGGCTTAAGCCGTGAAAGCGCGCACATACAGGCAACAATGACCGACGACACCGAAATCACCACAGATAAGCCAAAGCGCCCCAAAGCGATGCGCCCTTGGGTATTCTGGCTGCGCGCGGCCTTTGTGGTGTGCCTGATGCCGCTGGTTTTTCTGGCGGCTGCCGCTGTGATGATTATCGACCGTGATATCACCGCGCCCAGTTGGATCACCGAACGTATCGAAGACCGCGCCGACGAGGTGCTGGATGGCGCCACGCTTGAGTTTGGCGCGATTACGGTGCGTATCGGCCCTGACCTGCACCCGACCGTCCGCCTTGTCGATACCCGGCTGGTGGATGCAGGCGGACTGACGCTGACCCGCGTGCCTATTGTCGAAGGGATGATGTCGCCGCGCGGGTTGATTCTGCGCCAAGAGGTTCTGATGCAGGAGGTGCGCCTGATCGGGGCACAGGTGAATTTACGGCGCGCCCGCGATGGAACGGTATCTTTCGCGCTGACGACCGGGGGCAGTGATCTGGGGCAGGCGCGATCACTTCCGGAACTGCTGGAACAATTCGATCAGGTGTTTGAGCGTCCGGTACTTGAGGCACTGGAAACCGTCCGCGCCGATGGTTTGATCGTGAATTTCGATGATGCCCGTGCGGGGCGCAGTTGGATTGTCGATGGCGGCAGCGTCGATCTTGATCTGCGCAGAGGCCAAACGGCCATCCGCGGCAATTTTTCGTTGTTGTCAGGTGGGGCGACGGTCACGAATGTCAGCCTGAATTATGCCAGTCGCCGCGGCAGTCGTGCGGCTGAGGTTGGCATCAACCTTAAAAATGTTCTGGCCACTGATCTTGCCGCGCAATCACCGGCGTTGCGGTGGCTGCAAGGGGTCGATGCCCCGATCACGGCGGCTTTGCGCACGCAGTTGGATGATACC
>CBDTVH010000411.1:0-2958 GCA_965363665.1 uncultured Yoonia sp.
TTCCTCGGCCTGTTCGGCCATCCAGCGGCAGACGTTGCCCATGGATACGATGTAGTTGCCGTGGTTGTTCATCAGGGGGGGCATGACGAAATTGGGGATGCGGATTTGCCCTGCTTCGCCCAGCATATAGAAGTTGCCTTCCTTTACAGGCACGTTCAATGGCGCGCCTTTTTCTTTCCAATCCGGGATCAGCTTGTTCAGGCCAACCGGGTCAAGGACCGCGCCGGACAAGATATGCGCGCCGACTTCAGAGCCTTTTTCAAGCACGACGACGTTCAGATCGGCATCAAGCTGCTTAAGCCGGATCGCGGCTGAAAGACCAGCAGGGCCTGCACCAACGATCACTACGTCGTATTCCATCGCTTCGCGTTCAATCTCGGCCATGTCACATCCTTCAATATCTGGGGCTGGGGCCCTTTTATTCGGTCGCGGTAAGCGTTACCTCATGGATGATTAAGGGGCAATCAAGACACGACGTCAAAACACAGCGACGCGACATCAAATCGCGGCAAAGCCTTGACTTGGCCAGCCTCTAATAGACTATGAACGCTCGATTTATACTTATTGCCCCGGGAGGGGATGAACGATGGACAAGATACCTTTGACACGTGCCGGCTTTGACAAGCTGGATGCAGAACTCAAGCACCTGAAATCCGTGGAGCGCCCTGCGATTATCCGCGCCATTTCCGAGGCGCGCGAGCATGGCGATCTGTCCGAGAACGCCGAATACCATTCCGCCAAGGAAAAGCAGTCATTCATCGAAGGACGCGTGAAAGAGCTGGAAGGTGTGATTTCGCTGGCGGACGTCATTGACCCCGCAAAGCTGTCCGGCACGATCAAGTTTGGCGCGACCGTCGCATTGGTCGACGAAGAGACCGATGAGGAAAAGACCTATCAGATCGTCGGTGAATACGAGGCCGACATCGAGAACGGCAAACTGAACATGAAGTCGCCGCTGTCGCGTGCCTTGATCGGCAAGGATGAAGGTGACAGCGTAGAAGTGCGCACGCCCGGCGGAGTGCGCAGTTACGAGATATTGTCGATTAAATATCAATAGGATACGCGCGAATTATGGCGCAGAACCCCCCCAACCAGAGGGCCAGAGAAGCCCAGGGTCTTGCACAGGGCGATGCTTTGGCGATGGCTGTTGCCGTGGGCTGGGTCGTTGTCATGGGCATCTTCTTTTGGTTGGCATGGCCGGATGCAACCGCGGTGGATGTGTTTGCAGTGGGCCGGTTGGTTTTGGTGCTGATCGCGGTCTTTGTTCCTGCGGCACTTATTCTGGTGATGGCGGCCTCGCACCGGTCGGTGCGGAATTTGCGCGATGAGCTGTTCGAGGCGCAGGCAGGCATTGACCGGATCGCCGATGCGCAGGCCGCACATGCGGCATTGGCGCGCGCTTTGGCCGAGCAGTTGACCGCAGCGCAGCCAGCCGCCGAACAAACGCCGGCCGCCCCGCCGCCGCCTGATGTCCCACCTGCCGCCGCAGAGCCACCGGTCACCGGCTTTGCGTCACGCCGCGAGGTGTCACGCCTGATCGTGCCACGTGCTGCGCCGCAAGCCCCTGCGGACCAACCGGCACTGGCCCTTGATAACCCGCCAGATGCCGTGGACCCGCCGATTGAGCACCCTGACCTGATCAAGGCGCTGCATTTCCCCGATGATGAAAACGACAACGAAGGGTTTGCCGCGTTGCGCCGGGCGTTGCGTGATCGCAATGCGCGCAAACTGGTGCAGGCCAGTCAGGATGTGCTGACCCTGTTGTCGCAAAACGGCATTTATATGGACGATCTGCGCCCTGAACCGGTCAGCGCGGATATGTGGCGTCGTTTTGCCAAGGGTGAGCGGGGCAAGCCGCTGGATCGTTTGGGTGGGATCAGGGATCAGGCGTATTTGTCCGTGCTCAGCACACGGATGCGCGAAGATACGATTTTCCGCGATAGTGTGCATCACTTCTTGCGCTGCTTTGACCAGCTTTTGATGACCTTTGAGGAATACGCCACCGACACCGATCTGCTTGAGCTTGCGGAAACCCGCACATCGCGTGCCTTTATGTTGCTGGCCCGCGCGACCGGCACGTTTGATTAGCCCGGATGTGGGATATTTTTCTTCAGACATTGCCGTTCTTCATGATCATCGCCTTGGGCTATGGTTCGGGCATCACCAGGTTTTTCTCGGAAGAGGCGACGGCCTATCTGACGAAGTTCGTGTTCTACTTTGCCCTGTCAGCGATGCTGTTCCGGTTTTCGGCGAACCTGTCGTTGGAGGCGATCCTGGATTGGCAGTTCGTCATGGCGTATCTTAGTGCGACCACGGTGATTTATCTGGTGGCCGTTCACGCCGCGCGCCGCCGCTTCCTGCCGATGACAGAGGCGGCTGTTGAAGGCCAATGTGCGGTCATCGGCAATGTCGGTTTTCTGGGTATCCCGATGCTGGTTTTGCTGCTGGGTGAGGGCGCTGTCGGCCCGGTCATGATGGTCCTGGCGGTTGATCTGATCGTCTTTGGCAGCCTGATCGTGATCCTGATTACCGGGTCGCGTGATGGCCGCATGTCGCCCAAGATCCTGTGGACGGTCGCCGTTGGCCTGATCAAGAACCCGATGATCGTGTCGATTTCATTGGGGTTGATCGTATCGGCCAACAATGTGCCGATCCCCGGTCCGGTGAATGATTTTCTGACCTTGCTGGGTGCCGCCGCCACCCCCGGTGCGCTGTTTGCCATTGGTGCCTCATTGGCCAGCAAATCGGCTGAGCGTGTCGCGATTGCGGGCTGGCTGTCGTTTTGCAAACTGGTGTTGCATCCGGCGGCGGTGGCCGTTGCCGCCCTGGTGCTCGTGCTTTTGGCGGTGGGGATGTTGGTTTGGTGGTTTGAGCATAGGAAAAAATTTCCAGCAGTTCAACGGTAGCGTTGCCAGGGGCATCGGTTCCGGGTTTTGGTGGTCTGCCGTCACCATGACC
>CBDTVH010000412.1:0-2954 GCA_965363665.1 uncultured Yoonia sp.
CAACCGCGCAAGGTCATCACCCGCAGCGCCTGACTGGCCGTTTGCTCACTTCGGTGATTTCAGTTGCGATCCGCAGGATCACCTGATCGACGCCGGTGTTTCCATTTTATCAAAGCTGACCTGTGTGTTGGGTCAGTATCTGGGCGCATCGCATTGCAGGGCCTCCCTGCCGTGCATTCCAAATGAACTGTAACTATTGCTCGTTGCTGTCGGTGGGACAGCAAATGACGCCAGACCCGTAAAGGCTTTCGCATGGACCCGTCCGTTACATCCGTTTCAAACCCGCCACTTGATATTTTCAGCCAGCAGATCAAACAAACACCCGCCCAGCGGCAACACGCCAAAACGCAAAGCGTTGACGTCGCCCAGCGCAAATTCGAAGTGATGTACCTTGATGCACAGGGCCGCTTCAATGAATTCAACACGATCGCCCGCGCGCACCCCGCCTTCGAGGATGCCTTTGCGGCACTCGGCCACAACGCCATCGTGCAGACCCAAAACGGGTACATGTCCGTCGAAGACGTGATGCCCGGCGATCAGGTACGGCTGGCGGAGGGCAGCTATGAAAAGCTGCTATGGCGCGGCCGGATCACGCTTGGCCCCTCAATCCACGCAGCCAATGCAAAGCAACCGATGATGACGCGCATTACAGGCGACGCGCTTGGTTTCAACCGCCCATCACAGGATCTGGTGCTTGGCCCGGCAGCGCGCTTGCTGCATCGCGCCGACGGGATCCGCAAGGTGGCGGGCAGCGATGCCGCCTTCATCCCGGCCTCGGACTTTGTCGACGGCAACAATGTCCTGACCCTGCAACCATCCACCCCGGTCAGCGTGTTCCAGTTCGGCTTCGCCGGTCAACGCTGTCTGATGGTCAACGGGCTTGAGATTGAAACGCTCCACCCCGGTTCGGCCTTCAACCTTGGCCTGCGCGGTGACGCATTGCGCGAATACCTGTCGCTCTTCCCACACAAACGCGGGTTCGAGGATTTCGGCCTCATGAAGCACCCGCGCTTGCGGATGCGTGACCTAGAGCTGCTGGGCTAAGTCGTGCGGGGTGATCTTGACGGACCGCCCCCAGAAACGCCACAAAAGCAGCGCTGCAGCGACCGCAAGACCGATCACTAGACCAAGCCACAGCCCCACCGCGCCAAACCCGAAAGTGAACGCCAGCAAGTAGCTGACGGGCAGGCCGATCACCCAATAACTGATCGTGGCCATCACCATTGGCACCGTGGTATCCTGCACGCCGCGCAGTAGCCCAAGCGCCAGTACCTGCAATCCATCAACCAACTGGAACAATGCCGCGACCATGATCAGGCTTGCGCCGATGCGCAGCAAGGTTGCGCGCGCAGGCTCATCAGGGTCGATAAACAGCGATACCAGCGTTTCCGGAAGGGTCAGAAAAACAACCCGATTGCCGTGATACCGCCCCTGCGCAAAGACACCTCATCCCGCCGCCCCAGCGCACGCCCTGCCCGCACCGTTGCCGCCTGACTGAAGCCGATATGAACCATGAAGGTCAGACTTGCCAACTGGATCGCGATACCATGCGCGGCCAGCTCGATCGCACCGATCCAGCCCATCATGACAGCCGAGGCGCTGAACAGCCCGCCTTCTGCCAGCGACGTCAGCCCAATCGGCCAGCCCAAGCGGAAAACCCGGCGAATAATCTCACTGTCGCTGCGCCAGAAATTCTTGAACAGCGCAAACTGCGGCAGCACACGCAGGATGTAGATCACCAGGATCAGCACCGAAATCAGATTGACGGTCAATGATGCAATCGCGGCACCCTGAATGCCCAGCTCGGGCATCCCCCAATTGCCGAAAATCAGCGCATAATTGATGAATCCGTTCAGGATCGCTGTGCCGATGGTCGCCCATAGAATAATCGCGGTATGTTCCATCGCAGCCAAGAAAGCCTTGAGTGTCATGACGATCAAGGCCGGGATCATTTGCCATATCACGATCTGCAAATAGATATGCGCCAGTGCTGCAACCTCAGGGTCCTGCCCGATGGCAATCAGAATATCCTCGGCCCAGAAAAACGGCACAGTGACAGCCAGCCCATAGAATATCGACAACCAAAGCCCCATGCGCGTCACGCGGCGCACCTGTACTTCGTCATCCTCTTCCGCCGCAGCGGCGACCAAAGGTGTGACCGCCTGTGAAAAACCCGCACCCACGATGAAGATGACAAAAAACAAGGTGCCCGCAATGGTCGATGCGGCCAGTGCCGTCACATCGTACCACCCCAACATCACCGTATCTGTGATGTGGATGGCAAACTGTGCAAGGTTGCTCAGGATCAGGGGCATCCCCAAGGTCCAGATCGCACGAGAGTGGTCTTGATATGTTTGCGCGACACGTTCCATGGGCCAAGCCTTAGGCCCGATCCATGCGCCGGTCCAGCACTATCAGATACTGCGCAGCACCAATTGGCTGGCCAGGATCAGCACGATCCCACCGGCCACGATCTCGGCCCATGCAAGCGTCCGCGCGACAGCCCCATGGCTGACCAGTTGCAGCGCGCTTTCACGAAAGCCAACGGCGGCAAAGGCGACCAGCACCGTAATGCTTGCCGTGCCAAGGCCCATCACGAAGGCCCCGATAATCCCCGCCCAGTCGATATCCAGCCGCCATGTCAGGATCAGCAGGAACAACGCCCCCGTACATGGCCGGATCGCAATTGTTCCAATAACAGCCAGCGCATCACGCCAGGACCGCACTGTTTCGGCCTGTTCCAGCGTGGGCCCGTGCGCATGTCCGCAAGTCGCGCAAACCTCGCCATCGCCCTCGTGGGGGTGGTTATGCCGGGGCCGCAAATGCCGCACCCCCCGGACCAGCAGCCATAGGCCGACGACGCCGATCAGCGTATAACTCAACGGGGCAAGGATATCATCGGCAAGCCCTGTCATCTGCGCGCGACCCCAGCCAAACAAAAATACGGCGGCATA
>CBDTVH010000413.1:0-2948 GCA_965363665.1 uncultured Yoonia sp.
GAAGCCGCTCAGCGCCCTGTGGCTCTGACCAGTCCTGTGTATAGGCCGGGATCGCCTCAGGCTCACCGCCATAAACCGCGCGCCAAATTCCGCGCAAAAGACCCAGGCAGTCGCACCCCACACCCTGCACGGACGCCTGATGCAGATAGGGTGTCCCCAGCCATGACCGCGCGACCTCGACCACCTGCGCATTCATCGGGTCAAACTCCCGCCACGGTGCGCTTGGTCCGAACGCGGCACGCTGACCAGCCAATCATCGCCCGGCATATCGGGGAAGCCTTGGAAATTCAGGAAATTGCCAAACTTTTCGCGGCAGGTCACCGGGCGTTTGTCACACCCCGCCGTGACGCGCGGCACATCGCCGGGCCCCACAGGCGCGTTAAGCGGCGACCACAGCGTCAAGACACGCTCCTGCGTGCCGACGTCCGTTTTGATCATGCCCTGCAACCCGGCCGCAGCACCGCTGAGAACCTCAAGTGTGCCATTTTCAAACCACCCTGCATTGAAGTTCTGGACGCCCGACAGCGCAAAAACCTGCCCGTCGCTTGGTACTTCAAGCGCATGATCGAAGCGGTAGGATGCATGGCTCACCGCAAACTTGCACCGGTTATCCCCCAGAACCGCACTACAGGTCTTGAGATAGGTGCGCCCCTGCATCTGGTTCAGCGCTTCGGTCAAGCCGTGCAATTCCGCCTCGAACCCGCCGGAACCGCGCGTGATCTCGCCCAGGGTGCCGCGAAACAACGTCTTGCGCGCGCGCACATCGTCCCAACAGACAAGCCAGACCTCTACGGTGGCCCCATCATAGCGGCCAGCCAGAATATCGGCTTCGGCAATGGCGTCATCTGACAGCACACCGAATGCCTCGGTATTGTTTACGGACAGCCCTGTCGTGCTGGCGATCGCGCGCGCACTCAGACCGTTTTGAGGTGCAAACGCCACGCCATCAAACTGCAAGGACGCATCGTGGTCAGTAAATCCAAGCACGACACCGTCGCGCCTGCGGATCAGCCAGCAATGGCAGGTATGCGTCACACCTGTTTTCAGATGCGTATAAAGCAGATCAGCACTCATAGCCGCACCTCGACCACGGGCACATTGGGCACCTCGCCCGCCTGAAAGCTGGATACCGACGTCATGATCGCATCGGTGTCAAAGCGCACGGGAACGTCGAATTCAAAGCCCGCGCGAACCTCGGCGCCATCGTCAGGCGGATTGGCGAACGTCAGCAGCCCAGTGTTGTAATTCGCCTCGTAATCAACGCCCTGCTGCATCAGGTCACCGCCCACTTCGGCGCGCACGGATCCGGGGACCGGTTTCGCGATGGGGCGCTGATACACAGCCTCGCCCGACCGATAGGATTTGGTCAGTTGAAACACGCGCGTCGTCTCATCACCGATCGCAATCAGCTGGTCGGAGGCCTCAACCGCGCAGGACGGTTTGCAGGACAGGTAATCCCTCCAGTCTTTCCAGCGAAAGCCAATCAACTGCCCCTGCCGCGCCTCAAAAAACGCAATCAACGTCTCGACATCATCCAGGGACCGCAAGCCGCATCCGGCATCATAGCGACGGCGGGCATGGGCCCATGGCGTGTTGCGCTCTTCAAAGCCATTGGCCAGCGTCACGATCTCTGTCCGGCGTTCCGGCCCACCCAATGCGCCAAAGCTCAGCGAGGCGGGAAATCTTACATCATGAAAGGTCATATCTGCTCCTACCTGTGGCGTTCGCTGCGACCGAGGACGCGGGACATCTGCGCCGCAATCTGTCCACGACTTCGCTGGAACCCCTGCACATCCGGGGTCGTGATGTTCATGTTCACGGTGACGGCCCCACCGCCCGCTCCACGCACACCCAGACGGCCATCAGGACCACGGGCAAGCGGCATAATGGCTTCAGGCCCTGCTTCACCCATCAGGCCAGTGCCACCGCGCATCGGGAACGTCGTGGGGCTGCTGACAACGCCGCCCTTGGCAAAAGGCATCCCGCGGCCTTGGGAAAATGACCCGCCATCGGCAAAGGGCATCAGACCGGACACGGTGCCATTCAATCCATTTGCCAACATGCCGCCAAAGTGGTTCGTCACCGGGTTCACCGCCGCTGAATAGGCGGTGCTCACCATCTTATCAGCGAGCCCGCCCAGCACATCGGTCAGGCTAAGCCCGTCCAGCACCAGCCCATCAAATGCAGATCGCAGCCCTTGGCTGAATCCGCGTTCCAGATTACCCAGATCACGGGTCGTATCGCCCAATGACCCTTGCACGCTGCGCAACTGATCCTCAAATGCCGCCGTCATCACCGCGGCATCGCCAAGGGCTGTCTCCAACGCCCCTACATCGCTTTCCAGCGCATCAATCTTGTCGATGTCATCCATCATCTTCGTCCTTCACGTCATCAGGAAAATCGCGCAGCAATGCATCCAACTGTGGGCGGCCCATCGGGGCCTGCGCACCAATGGCACCCAACATGATCTGCAACTCTGCCGGGGTCAGCGCCCAGAAATCACGCGGGACCAACCGCAACTGGTGCAACCCCGTTTGCATCAAGCCTGGCCAATCCATCGGCTACTCCGGCACCGCAAAGGCGCGCGCCAGCATACATGCGGCAGCCTTTGCCGCCCCTACCGGACCACCCGCAATCTCGGCCGTCATCAGATCCGCCGCCGTGCCGGTCCAACCGCCACCGCGCAGCCCCGCAACAACGACCGCCATGACATCAGCGCCCGAAAAAGCAGCCCCCTCAAACCGGCGGATCAGATCAACCAAAGACCCTTCACCAAGGCCCACTTCCAATTCCGCAAGCGCGCCCAGCGTCAGCTTGCAATCATGGGACACCCCATCAATCACAATCGCCACTTCTCCGGTCCAGGGGTTCGCCATCAGATCAACGCCACAAAGGTCAGCGCACCGGCAGAGGCGAGTGACAACTCATAGGTCGCCTCGCCATTGTGC
>CBDTVH010000414.1:0-2940 GCA_965363665.1 uncultured Yoonia sp.
GTACGGACCGATTGTGGATGCCGCCTCGAAACTCAGCGCCCGCAAGGGTCAGGCGATTAGCGCACGCGCCAAACTGATGCGGATGACCGGGCAGGACGGTGCGTTGCTGCATGATTATGTCACCGCGCGGATGAGTGCGGTCAGCAGCGCGCTTTTTGGTCCCGCCATTTCTGGCAACGCCAAGAAGGAACAGGCGTATCTGAAACATATGAAACGCCTGAACCCCGGTCTGACGGACAAACTGACATCTCTTTTGGATGAGATGCGCGGCCTGCCCCCGCATCTGCCGGCCACCGCCGCTATTTCCTATGTCGAAGCCTTTGAACTTACTTTGGAGCAACTTGCCCATGACACTTGAAACACTCAGCGCCCGCGCGGATGCCCTGCGCGCAGAGATCGGCAAAACCGTGAAAGGGCAGGAGGAGATCATTGATCTGCTGCTGGTCGCCCTGTTCGCGCGCGGCCATGTCCTGCTTGAGGGGCCGCCGGGGACAGCCAAGACGCTGCTGGCACGCAGTTTTGCGGCCGCTTTCGATCTGGAGTTCGGGCGTATCCAGTTCACACCGGACCTGATGCCGGGCGATGTGCTGGGGACCTCGATCTTCAACTTTCAGACCAATGATTTCACGCTGACCAAAGGGCCGGTCTTCAGTCAGGTTCTGTTGGCCGATGAAATCAACCGCGCGCCGCCCAAATCGCAGGCGGCCTTGTTGCAGGCGATGAACGAACGGATGGTCAGCATTGATGGCACCGATCATTCGCTGGGTGATGAGTTTCTAGTGGTCGCCACCCAAAACCCCATTGAGCAACAGGGCACCTATCCACTGCCCGAAGCGCAGTTGGACCGTTTCCTATTCAAACTGGTCGTGGACTTTCCTCCGCAGGACATCGAGATGCAAATCCTGCAAGCGCACGCGGCAGAGCCGATTGAGGCGCGCGCCAATATGGATGCGCAGGATAAGGTGATGGATGCCACGATCCTTAAGGAATGCCGTGCCATTATCGACGGGATTATCCTTCAGGACGAGATTCTGGCGTATATTCTGCGCCTTGTCCGGGCGACACGTGAAAACAATGAGATCTCTTATGGTGCATCCACCCGTGCCGCCGATGCGATTGCCAGTGCGGCCCGTGCGACAGCCGCCTTGGCGGGCCGTGATTTCGCGATCCCTGATGATGTGAAGGGGCTATTTGTGCCTGCCTTACGCCACCGCATCGTGCTTGGCCCCACAGCCGAGATCGAGGGGCGCGGGCCTGTCCAGATTCTTGAAAACATCCTTGATCAAGTTGAGGCACCACACTGATACGGCCATCGCGCAGATTGCTGACAGTCGGCGGGGCCGCCCTGCTGATCTCGATGCTGATCGCCTTTGTGGGCGATGCCCCATTTGCTGCGTCAGCGGGGCTTTGGGTTTTGCTGACTGCTGCTTTGATTGCCGATCTGATCATGTCGCGCACCGGGCGGAAGGACATCACCGTCGATTATCCGTCCGAGGTGTTCGTCGGTGAAACCGTCAATCTGCAACTTACGGTGAGCAACGCGCCAGCCGCCCTTGCAGGTCAGATTGACTGGCCAGAAGGGTTGAGCGGGACGACCGACATCACATTCGCCACGGACGATCACGGAATCGCCCGCGCCACGATCCCCTGCCGCGCGGTGCGCCGCGGGACGTGGACCTGCGATTATCTGTGGCTGATGTGGACATCGCGCTGGGGGTTCTTTGAATATGTGCCAAAGCTGACCTTGGGTACGGAACTGCGTGTTGTGCCCAATATTCGACTGATCGAATCCGGTCAGATCACGACCTCGGTTAATTCTGCGCTGTTTGGCGTCAAGGAAAACCGCGCCATCGGGGAGGGGTCCGAATTTCATCAGTTGCAGGATTTCGTCCAAGGCATGGACGTCAAGACGATCGACTGGAAACGCTCGGCCCGCAAACGGTCTTTGGTCGCCAAGGAACTGCGCGCCGAGCGGAACCACCACGTGATCATCGCCCTCGATAACGGCTATCTGATGCGCGAGGAAATCGGCGGCATGCCCCGGATCGACCATGCGATCACGGCGGCGTTGGCCACCGCATGGGCCGCTGCCATTGGTGGCGATCTGGTGGGCTTTTATTCCTACGACGTGCGCCCGCGTATCTTTTCGGCGCCAACTGCGGGGCGCAAAGCCTTTGCCCGCCTGCGCAGCCGCACCGCCGATCTGGATTACGTCAGCCGCGAAACGAACCACACGCTTGCGATGACCGAGTTGAACGCGCGCACGCCCAAGCGCAGCCTGATCATCATCTTCACTGATTTCGTCGATACGACGTCCGCCGAGTTGCTGATTGAAAACATCGGTATCCTTGCCCGCCGCCATCTGGTGATCTTTGTCACCATGCGTGACCCTGAACTGGAACGCATTGTTGCCAAGGCCCCCGAAAGCATGGACGGTGTTGCCGAACTGGTTGCCGCGAACCAATCCATAGACGAACGGCGCATAGTGATGGAGCGGCTGACCCGCCTCGGTGTGACCGTCATTGATACGGAGCCAGGCAAAGTCACCGCGCAGCTCATTTCGCATTATCTTGAAATCAAAGCGAAAGAGCTGATCTGATGGAAGAACCGACCGATCTTATCCGCTCTGCGAGGTTCCGAAACGAACGCGAAGCCGACTGGACACGGCTTGAGGCGCTTGTGACCAAGGCCGAGACACAGGGGTTGCGCCGGATGAGTTTTGGCGAGGCGCGCGATCTGGCAGCGCTTTATCGTGAGGCCACGACATCGCTGGCGATTGCGCGGGAAATTTCGCTCGACAAGGGGTTGTTGTTGTATCTGGAGGCGCTGACCGCCCGGGCCTATCTGTCGGTCTATGCGCCACAAGAAAGCGTGCGGGGTGTGATTGCGCGGTTCCTGCGTAAAAGTGGGCCATTGGCGATGCGCCAGTCGTGGTTCTTC
>CBDTVH010000415.1:0-2934 GCA_965363665.1 uncultured Yoonia sp.
AGGCTACAGCTACCATTCCCGATGACATAGCGGCAGAAATTTCGAAGTTAACTGAGATCAGCGAAGAA
Organism: uncultured Yoonia sp.; assembly: GCA_965363665.1. Taxonomy (GTDB): domain Bacteria; phylum Pseudomonadota; class Alphaproteobacteria; order Rhodobacterales; family Rhodobacteraceae; genus Yoonia. The sequence goes on from CBDTVH010000415.1 coordinate 69, forward strand.
CACATTGACGAGCTAATAGCTTGGCATGAGGAAAAGCTCGCTGAAGGGCGAGAGAAGTACGGGCCGAAGGCGCGGCTTGGTGAGGTTCCAACAAGAGAGCAAGCACAACGCTCTCTCGAATTCTCGCGCAGAAACGCAATAGACTGGGTGTTCTTTCGCCACTGGAGAATTGAAGATGGCTGGCTTTCTACGAAAGAGGCGGAAGCCGCTCTTGACATCTTTCATGACAGGCTGGCGATTTCGATGCGCAGATCAGTAATGAAAGATTTGCACCCCTCAAAGCCTAAGTTTTTTGAATGAACACGCATATCGTCCAGAAGGCTCGACCAGTAGCATTCTGGATTGCCGACGTTCGCGACGAGCGCAGCATCCGGTAAAGTGGGCTCAAAACAGTCATCCACCCAAAAACAAAATGCCACCTGAAAAGTCAGATGGCATTTCGAAATATTCATAGTTTGGAACGCGCTCTAAGCCGCTGACTGATTACGCGACCGGTTGCCGCCCCCGCCCCCGTTGCGACGACGCCCACCGGGTTTGCCTGCACCGCCGCCGGGTTTGCCCATGGACGACCTGACCCGACAGGGATCGTGTCCTTCATCGCTTTTTCGATGTCCTGCAGTTCGATCATCTCATCGGGTGCGACCAATGCCACGGCGCTGCCATCGGCCCCGGCCCGCGCTGTCCGGCCAATCCGGTGCACATAGTTTTCAGCCACGTTTGGCAGGTCATAGTTATAGACGAACCGCACGTCAGGAATATCCAGACCACGTGCGGCCACATCGGTGGCGACCAGAACGCGTGTCTTGCCTGCTTTGAAAGCCTCCAATGCGCGCTGACGCTGACCTTGGGATTTGTTGCCGTGGATGGATGCGGCGGCAAAGCCCTTTTTCTCAAGCACCTTATAGAGCTTTTCGCAGCCATGCTTGGTGCGTCCAAACACAATGGCCAATTCATCGCGGTGCTTGTCCAGCAGTTCCACCAACAGGTCGGTCTTGGCGGCTTGCGCCACGAAATGCACCGACTGGTTGATCTTCTTCACCGCTTGGCCCGGCGGGTTGACCTGCACGCGCACGGCGTCTGTCAGGTAGGTCCCGGCCAGTTCGCCCATCAACTTGGGCATGGTGGCCGAGAACATCATGGTCTGGCGGTCTTTTGCCAACAGCGGCGCGATGCGGCGCAGCGCATGGATAAAGCCCATATCGAGCATCTGGTCAGCCTCATCCAGCACCAGATAGATCGTTTCGTCCAACCGCACGGCGCGGCGATCCAGCAGGTCGATCAACCGGCCTGGGGTCGCGACCAGCAGGTCGACACCGCCCGCCAGACGTTTCGTCTGGGCGACGATCCCTGCTCCGCCAACCACCAGCGCCACTTTCAGGTGGCTGCCTTTGGTATAGGCGGTCAGGTTGTCGGCGATCTGCTTGGCCAGTTCACGTGTCGGCGCGAGGATCAGACCGCGCGCCGTTTTTGGGTTCGGTTTCACACCCGCCTTCATCAGCGCGTGGATCATCGGCAGACCAAAGGCTGCGGTCTTGCCACTGCCTGTCTGCGCAAGGCCCATCACATCGCGGCCGTTCATGGCATGCGGGATGGCTTGGGTTTGAATTGGGGTGGGATCGGTGATCCCCTGATCTTTGAGTATTTCTATCAGTCGGGGCGCAAGGCCCAGCATGTCAAAATCCATGAATGGATATCCTAATTTGTAAGCGAACCTGCGGCCCGCGCATATCATTTGGCTCATCGCGACATGCGATGAACCCGTGCAAAGGTTGCGCCGATATACTGACAGCCAAGACCGCATTGTCCGGGCGCCGACAAAGGCGCGGGACCCCTGCGTGATGTGGGAACCTGAAGTTTAAGCGACGCCTTGCGGATAGACCCTTGGTCTCGCTCTGCTCACGCGGCAGCTTGCGTCGGTTGCATGTGACATGAGGGTTTGCACGGCGCCTGTCAAGGGCCACCGAAAAGAGCGATCAGAAGGGTGCATGTGCTTTCCCTCACCCGACCCACATCATATAGTGGTTGAAGGCAAGAAAAAGACGGGGAATCGGGCAGTGGCGCATATTATCGTGGTCGGCAACGAAAAGGGCGGCGCGGGCAAATCGACCGTGTCCATGCATGTGGCGACCGCTTTGGCCCGCATGGGTCACAAGGTCGGCACGCTCGATCTGGACCTGCGCCAACGCACGCTGGGGCGGTACATCCTGAACCGGCAGGCTTTTCTGGATAACAAGGGCCTGAATCTGCCAACGCCGTCATATCACGAGTTGCCGGATATCGACCAGGCCCTGCTCAAACCCGGCGAAAACGCCTTTGACCATCGTCTGTCCATGGCCGTCGCCCGGATGGAGGCCGATGCTGATTTCATTCTGATCGACTGTCCCGGCTCGCATACCCGGCTTAGTCAAGTGGCCCATTCGCTTGCCGATACGCTGATCACACCGCTGAACGACAGTTTCATCGACTTTGATCTGCTGGCGCATGTGGACAGCGATGGCGAGGATATCACCGGGCCGTCGGTCTATTCCGAGATGGTGTGGAACGCGCGCCAGTTGCGCAGTCAGGCCGGGTTGAAGCCGATTGACTGGATCGTCGTCCGCAACCGGATGGGCGCGCAGGCCATGGTAAACAAGCAAAAGATGGAGCGCGCCATTGCCAAGCTTGCCAAGCGCATCGGTTTTCGCACGGCACCCGGTTTCAATGAACGGGTTATCTTTCGCGAACTGTTCCCGCGTGGTCTGACGTTGTTGGATCTGCGTGATATCGGCGTGAAGGGCATGAACATTTCCAACGTCGCGGCCCGCCAGGAACTGCGCGAATTGATCAAGGCCCTGGACCTGCCGGGGGTCACGGCAGACTTTTGGTT
>CBDTVH010000416.1:0-2929 GCA_965363665.1 uncultured Yoonia sp.
TTTCGGATTCCCTCAGACAAAAGGCATCTGCCAGCAGACCAGCCGGGACGACGAACTCGTCTCCAATCCGCTCAATTCTCATCCGAGGCCTTCACTCAGTCTTGCGTTGCAAAGGAGATATCGAAGCTTAGTGTGCGCTCAAGCCGCGCTGGCGGGTGTCCAGGCGATGTCGGCGAGCGTGCTGCGATCGAGCGATTCCAGAAAAGCGGTCTCGGCCACACGCAGGCGGGCTTTGAGACCGCAGGAGCCATCGAGCGTGCAGGCATTTCCGGTCGAGAAGCATTCGACCAAGGGCTGATCTTCCTCCAGCAGTTTGATCAACGCCCCGAGCGGGATATCACTCGCCGGTTTGGCAAGCCATGCACCGCCGCCTCCCCCGCGCCGCGTTTCGACGATACCGGCTGATGACAAACGTTGCATGATCTTGCTCAGATGATTGCGAGACAGACCGAAATCATCGGCCATCTCGGCCGTGGAGTGGGCGCGGTCCGGCGCACCAGCCATGCGCATCAGCATGCGAAGGCCGTAATCCGTAAAAGATGTGAGACGCAAAGGGCTCTCCGCTGCATGAATAGGTATTTACAATACCTATTAACGGGTCTACGCCTTGATGCAACGGAAAAACCCACGGGACGCCAGAATGGCCGGCATGCAATCAGAACAACCGCGCATTTCATCAGCACGACCCGAGATGACCCGCGCGATCATGGACAAGACCGGCCTCGATCAAGGGATGCTGACGGATTTGGTACATCGATTTTACGGTAAGGTTCGCGCAGACAGTGTTCTCGGACCGATCTTCGCGAGCCGCATCACCGACTGGGAGCCACATCTTGCGCGGATGATAGCCTTTTGGTCGTCCGTCGCGTTGATGACAGGGCAGTATCACGGTGCACCAGTGCCAGCGCATGCGCATCTGCCGGTAACACGGTCGCATTTCGACCGTTGGCTGAGCCTGTTTCGCGAGACCGCCTATGAGACCTGCCCACCTGCCGGTGCCGCGCATGTGATGATCCGCGCCGAGCGGATTGCACACTCTTTGCACATGGCCGTGGAGGACACGGCTCGCGCCAACTCAAAAACCGTTCCTAACTTACGCTGAAGAAAGGATGCTGCAATGCCTGATACAAGCCCGCCACAAGATCCTGCTGAGCTGACCCGGTACATCGAAACGCGTTATCATGTGCGGCACCGTGAACAGCTTCCCGTGCTTGCGCAGATGGCCGAACGGGTCGAAACGGTGCATTTCGGTGATGATGATGTGCCGGAGGGTTTGTCCAACCTGTTAGAGCGGATGATCGGCGATATGGAAGTGCATATGAAAAAAGAGGAACTGATCCTCTTCCCCGCCATCCGCAAGGGGGGGATGCCCGGCATCGAAAACCCGATTGCGGTCATGCGTGCTGATCACGACAATCACGCCACCGAAATTGCCGATATCCGCCGTCTGACCTGCAATTTGACCTTGCCGGCGGGGGCCTGCGGCACCTGGACTGCGCTTTACACCGGACTGGCAGAGTTCCTCGGCGACCTGGAGGAGCATATGCGCCTGGAAAACGATGTCTTGTTCCCACAGTTCGAGCCGGCTTGAGGGCGCTCGCGAAATGGGGATCACAGACACTGGAAGCCGTTTCGCCTCGCCGCCGTGCCTCGCGGGCGAGATCGCGCCAGACTATTTTGATCCGATGGCGGTGGATCCCGAACAGGCGCGGGACGTGGCGCGATGGCGAGCGTCGGAACGTGCGCGACTGCGCGCGGAGCGCCAAGCGCTCAGCGTCAGGGGCCGTGCAGCCGTGGGAAGGGCGCTAGCCGAGCATCTGCGAGAGCTGTTGTTCACGCGCTTTGACAGGGCGCAGGGCAGGGTGGTCTCGGCGTATTGGCCAATCAAGGGAGAGCCCGATCTGCGACCGCTGATGGCCGATCTGCACGCGGCAGGTGTCACACTTGCTTTGCCATTGGTCGAACACAGGGCCGCGCCGCTTGTTTTTCGCCGCTGGACCCCCGACACAATCATGGTGCGGGGGGATTGGAACATTCCCGTCCCGCCACCCGAGGCAGATGCGCTGACGCCCGACATAACGCTGGCACCATTGGTGGGCTGGGATAGCCAAGGCTTCCGACTTGGCTATGGGGGCGGCTACTTCGATAGAACGCTGGCGGCGTTGACCCGGCGGCCCTTTACCATCGGAATAGGGTTCCACTCTGCGCGCCTGACAACGATTTTCCCTCAACCGCACGATATCCCCTTGGACGTCATCCTGACCCAAGAGGGCGCGGAAGTTTTGAGGCAAACACTATGAGCAGCACAGCTGAGCAAATGCGCGCCTGGCGTGGCCCGGCACTTCTCACATTCGGCTTCCGGCCCTTTTTCCTGGGGGCTGGGGTCTGGGCCATGCTGATCATGGCGCTCTGGGTGCCAATGCTGTCCGGGGCGCTGACAGTGCCAACGGCATTCGACCCGGTGTCATGGCATGCGCATGAATTCCTGTTCGGGTATCTCTCGGCCGTCGTTGCGGGGTTTCTGCTGACGGCGGTGCCGAACTGGACCGGTCGTCTGCCGATTGTTGGCTGGTCGTTGGGCGGGCTGGCTGCGCTTTGGGTGGCAGGGCGCGTTGCCGTAGGGCTGTCGCTGCTGCTGCCGCCTCTCGTGGTCGCCGTCGTCGACCTCGCGATGCCGGTTGCCCTTGGCCTGATGATCGCGCGCGAGATTGTCGCGGGCAAAAATTGGAAGAATCTTATCGTTCTTGGCATGCTGGCTGTGTTCACGCTCGCCAATGCGTTGTTTCATTGGGAGGCCGCGACTGGCTCCTATGCCGCGCAAGGCTATGGCCTGCGCCTGGGGCTTGTCGCTGGCGTGATGATGATCGCCGTGATTGGCGGGCGGATTGTGCCGTCTTTCACGCGCAACTGGCTCGTCAAACGTGGTGAC
>CBDTVH010000417.1:0-2914 GCA_965363665.1 uncultured Yoonia sp.
GCCCGCGTTTTTTCGGACCCGCCGATGAACTTTCTCAAGGTTCGCAAGTCCGGCGACCGTATTTTGTTCGGGGACGGGCAGGCTGCGTCAGCGACTGGTCTGTTCACAGAGCTGCAAGATGGAAATTACCTTGCCGGTTTCCGTCCCAACCACCTGGAGCTGAAGAAACATGCATCCGACGCGTTGGAGTTTACAGGCAAACTGAATGTCACCGAGATCCCGGGTTCTGAAACCTTTGTCCATTTGGATCATCATGGTGAAAACTGGGTCGGTCTTGTACATGGGGTGAAGAACCTTGAAATCGGCGCGTCGCTTACTGTCTATCTCGACCCCAAACACATCTACATCTTTGCAGAAGACGGAACCTCCGTCGCGGCTGCATCTTATGCAACCGCTGCTTGAGGGAGAACAACAATGGCAAAGATCACCCTTGATAATCTGGCGCATTCCTATCTGCCAAACCCCACCAGCGAAGATGACTACGCGCTGAAGGAGTTGAACCACGAATGGGCGGATGGCGAAGCCTACGCGCTGCTTGGGGCCTCTGGTTGCGGTAAGTCGACGCTGCTCAATATCATTTCTGGCCTGCTGCATCCAAGTCAGGGGCGGATTCTATTCAATGACCGTGACGTGACCATGGCACCAACAACGCAACGCAACATCGCGCAGGTGTTCCAGTTCCCGGTGGTCTACGACACGATGACGGTGCGCGACAACCTCGCTTTTCCACTGAGGAATAGGGGCGCTGATCCTGCGTATATCAAAGAGCGCGTGCAGCAAATTGCGCAGATGATCGGCATGGAAACCATGCTGGGTCGCAAGGCGCGTGGTCTGACTGCTGACGCCAAGCAGAAGATTTCTCTTGGGCGCGGGATTGTGCGCGAGGACGTTAATGCACTGTTTTTCGACGAGCCGCTGACGGTGATCGACCCGCATATGAAGTGGGAACTGCGCACACAGCTTAAGTCGCTTCATCATGAGTTTGGTCACACGATGATCTACGTCACACACGACCAGACCGAAGCGCTGACTTTCGCTGACAAGGTGGTGGTGATGTATGATGGCCGCGTTGTTCAAATGGGCACGCCACAAGAATTGTTTGAACGCCCTGAACATACTTTTGTCGGTTACTTCATCGGATCGCCTGGCATGAATGTGCTGGATGCAAAAGTGAATGGTGACACAGCGGTCATCGCTGGCACGCAGATTTCACTTGGCAAGAGCTTTGGGACGCCCGGCGGCAAGGTAGAGCTTGGTGTGAGGCCCGAATTTACGTCTTTAAGCGACGGAAACGAAGGTCTGCCGATCACGATCAAACGGGTCGAGGATGTCGGACGCCACAAGATTGTTCGCGCGGATTTTCATGGGACCGAGATCAACGTCATCGCTGCGGAAGGCGAAAATATCTCACCCGACATGAACCGCATTGTGTTCGATACGGCTGGTGTGAACATCTACGCCGATAGCTGGCGCGTTGCGCCGATGGTGGCCTGAGATGCGCGCTCTGTTCACCACAACTCGTCCGACGATATCAAAAGGAGGCCGTCATGAATAAGACCGTCAATCAAAAGGCATGGTTCCTTATTCTGCCAGTGCTTGTGCTTGTCGCATTCTCCGCCGTCATTCCGTTGATGACCGTCGTGAATTATTCGGTTCAGGACACATTCGGAAACAACCAGTTCTTTTGGGCTGGTCTGGATTGGTTCAGGGATCTGATGTCGTCTGAGCGTATGTGGGATGCCTTTGGCAGGCAGATCGCTTTTTCGGCAATCATCCTTGTGATCCAGATACCCTTGGGTGTGTTTGTGGCGTTGAATATGCCCAAGAAAGGGTTTTGGGCCTCGGTTTGCCTGATCTTGATGTCGTTGCCGTTGCTTATTCCATGGAATGTGGTCGGAACAATCTGGCAGATTTTCGGTCGCGTCGACATTGGTCTTTTGGGCTATACGCTCGATGCCATTGGGGTCGATTATAACTACACCCAGAACTTTTATGCAGCTTGGATTACCGTGATCGTGATGGATGTCTGGCACTGGACATCGTTGGTTGCCCTTCTTGCCTATGCGGGTTTGCAGTCAATTCCCGACGCTTTTTACCAGGCAGCCAAGATCGATCAGGCGAGCCGTTGGAAAGTCTTCCGGTTCATCGAACTGCCCAAGATCATGGGTGTCCTGATGATTGCGATCCTTTTGCGGTTCATGGATAGTTTCATGATCTACACCGAGCCTTTTGTCGTCACCGGCGGCGGGCCAGGCAATTCGACGACGTTCCTGTCAATTGATCTCGTGAAAATGGCGCTTGGACAGTTCGACCTTGGCCCGGCTGCCGCGTTCTCGATCATGTACTATCTCGTGATCCTGTTGATTTCCTACGTGTTCTACACAGTCATGACAAACCTCGACAAAAGGGATGGCCACTGATGTCTGATATTGCAACAAAGCGCGGCATGGCTTTGCCAAGACTGAATGGCAGTGCCGTCGTCATGGGTCTTTATCTGCTGTTTCTTTTGCTACCCATCTATTGGCTGCTCAACATGAGCCTGAAGACCAACACCGAAATCCTGAGTGGTTTCAGCCTATGGCCGCAAGATCTGACGCTTGAGAACTACGTGACAATCCTGACGGATGCGTCGTGGTATACGGGGTATCTGAATTCCATGACCTATGTCGTCATGAACGTGGTCATATCACTGGCCGTTGCCTTGCCGGCGGCATATGCGTTCAGCCGCTATACTTTCCTTGGTGACAAGCATCTGTTCTTTTGGCTGCTGACCAATCGGATGGCGCCGCCTGCGGTCTTTGCCTTGCCGTTCTTTCAGCTTTACGGCTCTGTCGGATTGTTCGACACGCATATCGCGGTTGCCTTGGCGCATTGCCTGTTCAATGTGCCACTGGCGGTCTGGATCCTGGAAGGG
>CBDTVH010000418.1:0-2911 GCA_965363665.1 uncultured Yoonia sp.
CCAGGCCATAGCCGGGGCTTGGCGGATCCAGCGACAGCCAGAACAGATCCCGCAGGAAGATCGCCGGGTTGTAATCGGCCTGCGCCCAGAAGGACAAACCCACCATGACAAACCAGATCAGACCCGTCGCCAGCGAGATGACCCCGAAGGAGCCCAGATAGATCGGGCCCAGCTGTGCGTTCCCGAACCAACCCGCAAGCTTTGAGAACCCTGCGTTCTTACCCCGGTCAATCGCGGCACCGTCGTATCCGTCGATACCCATTTCAGGCGGTCCTTGGACCTGGACCTGTGTGAAGATGTTTTGATATTCAGCCATTATTCATATCCTCCTACAGATCGACCCACCAAGGGAGTTCATAGTACCAGTCCCACCAGATGATCCATTCTTCGAACCAGACAGTGCCGGAAATCACGATGCAGACCGCAGACCAGAAACCCGCGTTCAGCGCCAGAAACAGGCCCAGACGGTGAATGCCCAATGGCCCGATCGAATAGCCGATCAGATCACGGAAATAGGTATCTTCGTGGTCAGGCGACTTGATCTCTTGGCCTTTGGGTGGATTCACGGCCGACAACACCAATGACCCGTGCAGCGCAAGCGCCAGACAGGTGGTGAAGAAGAACGTGATCGCGATCATATGCGCGGGGTTGTAGTGGAAGTTGCCATAGGCGTAGCCCACGTTATTCACCCAATCGAGGTGGCTGAAAATGCCATATGGGAAACCATGCCCCCAGGCCCCCAGCAGTACCGGACGGATCACCACCAGAGTGACATAGGCAAGGATTGCCACGCCAAAGGCAAATGGCACGTGATAGCCGATGCCCAATTTGCGGCAAATCTCGACCTCGCGCATCATCCAGCTGACAAATGCGCCGACAGCACAGATCGTGATAATCTGCCAAAGGCCGCCATCCAACAGCGGTGCAGCACCCAAGCCATACTCAAGCGGCGGCGGGTTAATCGAGATCAACCACGGGTTCCACGTGGGGCCTTGGCTGGCCCCGTAAAAAATCAATATCGTCCCAAGGACGGCGAAAAAGAACGTCGTGACCCCGAAGAAGCCAACGTAAAATGGCCCCACCCAAAAGTCGAACAGATCACCGCCTACCAATGTCCCGCCACGGACCCGGTATTTTCTCTCGAAGCTGAGCTGTGCCATCTTCCTACTCCATTCATGGACAGGCCCTGCATCCGCGTTCCGGTGCGCCCTGTCGTCGTCAATGTCGGTGTTTGCTACGGGCGAAGCTGGCCCGCCCGTAGCTTATTCTTGCGGCAAAAGCCGATTACATTCCGCCAAAGGCGAGCTGGAACCAGTTTGTGCTTTCATTGCTCAGCAGGACGAGGTGAATCATCGCTGCGAGAAGGAACAGGAATACGCCCTGTGCCACGAAAACGCGGCGTGGGTCGAATACCAGCCAGATCTTGTAGAACTGTGCCATGTGCTATTCCTCCTACCAGCTGAACCAAGGAAGCTTGATGTACGTCAGCACGTGAGCAACGACGGCAACGATCGTGAAGATCGTAAACCCGCTCATGTAGACTGCGTGCAGCTCCTGGGCCTGCTCGTCAGTGAGACCTGTGAAAGACAGGTCAGATTTGTCAGCCATGTTTTGTCTCCAAAATAAAGTACTGACGCCGCGCACCCCCCGCGGCCGGGTTACGACAGAAGCTCTTCCTCTGCCCCAATCCATCATCCCGGGGGGGAATGATGAACGTCGGATGCCCGTTTCCGGGCAAATCTGTGTGCCTGCGGATCATGCGCTGAAGATCTGCGGCGTGATAATGCGGGCCTGTGTCCAGGCCTTGGCGAACGGGCCCTTTTCCGGCAGCTCCATCCGGCGTGCGGCCGACAGCATCCAGGTCAGGAAGCAGAGCGGCAGCGTGGCCAGAAAGATCAGCCCGAAATAGGCATAGTATTCGCGCTTTGGCGGCGCGGACCGGACCCGTGAGGCGGGGATATCTGTTGTAAAGTCGGTCATTTGCGTCCTCCAGAAGCTGGTTGCAGAGTTTCGATGGTCTCAAGAACGACCCGGTCATTACCGGCGTCGAGCGCCGCCCGTTCGGCTGCGTCACGCAGCGTCTTGGCGGCAGAAATACGTGTCAGGATCGGGTGGGTCGCCACGATCTCATCCAGCTTGGCCTGCGCATCAGCGTCCCAAGGGAAATCGCGGCGCAGCGGGGTCAGCGTGGCGTCAGTTTCGTCCATCTCACTGCCAAGCGGCAGAATATGGAACAGCGCATCGAACAGGCCATTGCAGACCTCTTGCAGCAGATAGGTCGCACCCGCGTAGCCCATGAAAGGCGTGCCAGTGGCACGGCGGATCGCGGCACCGGGGAAGCTGGCGGGAATGAACACCGGCGATGGGCCATGCCCTGCCTTCATCTCGGCCATATACACTTTCTCGTTGATCGAGCCGAGCACAATCAAAGGCCGCTTGGTATGGATCAAGCTGCGCACTTCGTCATTGTTGGTCTTCTTGCCGCGTGTCCGCGCCACCGCGAAAGCACACGGGAAACCAAGATCACCTTCAAGGAAGTGACGCACACCGCGGGCATAGGTTTCATTGGCAACAATGCCAAATTCAGCCGTCGCAAAGAAATCCTGCGTGACAGAGCGCCACAAATCCCAAACCGGTTTGATGGTCGAATGCTTTTCCCGCTCAATGAACGGTTCAGGGTCGAGACCCGTCAATTCACCCAGCTTGCGCAAGAATTTCGTTGTTGAATCGATCCCAAAGGGTGCTTGCAGGTATGGCTTGCCCAGAACCTCGCACAGACCGCGTCCAAACTCGCGATACATGGTGACGTTCACATCCGCATTCACCAGATTGCGCATTTCGGCCACATGGACGCCCAGCGGCATCACCATGTTGATCTCGGCACCAATGCCTTCGACCAACCGCCGTATCT
>CBDTVH010000419.1:0-2897 GCA_965363665.1 uncultured Yoonia sp.
GCAGCGCTGCAATCCGTTTCTCAAGCGGCGGATGGCTGGCGAAAAGAGCCTGCACAGCACCGGCATCAAAGGCCAGCGCGCGCATCTCATCGGGTAGCGGGTCCGCACTCTGTACGCGCCGCAACCGGTCCAGTGCCGCAATCATGTTGCGCCGCCCGGCAAGCGTCGCCCCGCCTGCATCGGCACGGTATTCGCGCCAGCGCGAAAACCACATCACAATCGCCATGGCAAGGAAGCCAAGGATCACCTCGGCGACCAGCGACACGATCCAGAAACCGGGGCCATGACCACGCTCGATCCGGAGGATCAGCCGGTCCACAAGAAAGCCGATCAGGCGCGACAGGAACACGACAAACGTGTTCACGACACCCTGGATCAGCGCCAGCGTCACCATGTCACCATTGGCCGCATGGCTGACCTCATGCGCCAGAACCGCTTCCACTTCGCCCCGGTCCATCGTGTCCAGAAGACCAGTGCTGACGGCGATCAGGGCATCATTCCGGTTCCACCCCGTCGCAAAGGCGTTGGGCGACGGATGATCAAAGATCCCGACCTGCGGCTTTGCGATCCCGGCCGCGCGGGCCTGAGCGTGAACGGTGTCTACTAGCCAGCGTTCCACAGGCGTCTGCGGCGTGGCGATCACCCGCACGCCCATCGTCGTTTTGGCGAGTGTTTTTGACAGAAAGAGCGATATCAGCGCTCCGGAAAAACCGATGAGGGCTGAAAACGCCAACAGGGCATTCAGATCGAGATCGACACCATTGGCCTGAAGCAGCCCATCGAACCCGAACAGCCGAAACGTGATCGACAGGACGATAAGGATCGCGACATTAGTGCCAAGAAAAAGAGCCAGTCGAAGCACTTAAGACGCCTCCTCCGCCCGCTCGGGGTGCGCGCGTGCAGGCGCGGCACTCACGGTAACATGCGCAGGCCGGATCAGCCGTTGCCCGATCGCGTATCCGGGCCGGTGCAGCACCAGCACCTGCCCCGGCGTCGTGTCGCCTGTTTCCTGCGTCCCCATTGCCTCATGCAATTTGGGATCAAACGGCACGTCCTTGGGCACGATCGCACGCACACCAAGGGCCTTGAGGCCGGTCTCGAATGCGCCTCGAATGTTTCTCAACCCTTCCAGATGTGCCGCGATCCTGGGGTCGCCCGCGTCCGGGTCCGCCTTCGCCGCCGCGATGCCAAGCGCCAGCGCATCAAGTGCGGGGGCAAGAGCCTCCACGGCCAATGCAATGCCATGTTCGCGCCCTTCGATCCTTGCGGTATCGGCTGCCGCTGCACCATGTCTTATCGCGTTTTCCTTCGTCTTTTCCATCGCTTACCCTCCTTTCTTCGGCCACCTTTATATCAGCGCATCACCAGAAAAATCCGCGCTGTGCCGCGCTGAATGGTCAGCGCCAAGGCACCGTCCACTTGTGACAGTTGCTGGCGCAGTTCGCTCAAAGAACTGACCGGCGCGCGGTTCACCGCAAGAATGATGTCACCGGCCTCCAATCCGGACCGTGTCGCACGGCTTCCCGGATCGAGACGGGCAATCACGACACCCTCCAGATCACCATAGAAGGGATCGCCGGGCTGCAACTCGCGGATTTCCGCACCTGCAAGCCGATCAAGGGCGCGGTCCATGGTTTGTGCCGCAACCAATCCGGCCTCGCGCAACGTGGCCTTCAACGTCAGAGGCTCGCCGTCGCGGATCACTTGCAATTCAATCACTGAATCGACCCGCTTCAACCCGATCTGACTGCGCAAATCGGCGGATCCGGCAACCGATCTGCCGTCAACGGCGACAATCAGATCACCGGCCTGCAATCCGGCGTCCTCTGCCGCGCTGTCCGGGTCGACCTGCGTGACAACCGCACCGACCCCTGCTTCGATCCCCAGCGCGTCCGCCAGATCAGGGGTGAAATCCTGGATCATCACGCCAAGCTGGCCGCGACGCACTTCGCCGTATGCGATCAGCTGGTCCATGACAGCCAGCGCCATATTCGCAGGCACCGAAAAACCGATGCCGACATTGCCGCCCGACGGCGCAATGATCGCCGTGTTGATCCCGACAAGCCGCCCGTCCAGCGTGACCAGCGCGCCACCCGAATTGCCGGGATTGATCGAAGCGTCTGTCTGGATAAAGTCTTCGTAGCCATCGACATTGAGGCCGCTGCGCCCCAGCGCGCTGACGATGCCGGAGGTCACGGTCTGCCCAAGCCCGAAGGGGTTGCCGATAGCCAGTACATAGTCGCCGACCTGCAAGCGGTCACTGTCGCCCAGATCAAGTGCCGTAAGATCGTCCGCATCAATCCGCAGAAGTGCGATGTCCGTCCCCGCATCACTACCGATCAGTTCGGCATCAAACTGGCGACGGTCCTTGAGCGTGACAACAATCCGGTCGCCGTTTTCCACGACGTGATGGTTGGTCAGCACATAGCCTTCTTCCGCATCAACGATCACACCTGAACCCGCACTCATCTGCTGGCGTGGCATGGGCTGTTGCGGCATGGGTTGCATATCGAAGAACCGCCGAAAGAACGGGTCATTGAACAGCGGGTTCATTTCAATGGTCTGACGGCTTTCGACCGAGATGTTCACCACGGCAGGCGTGACCTCGGCCATGAGCGGGGCGAGGGTCGGCAGGCCATCTTCATTGCGGAAGATTGGCGCGTCCGCGGTTTGCGCGGTGACGGGCGCGACCAGCATGAAGGTCATAATGCAAAGAGCCGACAAAAGGCGGCCAAATCGAAGAACTGCGACGGGCATCATCTGTCTCCTTATTCCCGAAAAAATGAGATCGCCAGGAATACCAAAGAGCGGTCGGGCGACCCCGACCGCCCATGTTCATCATCCCGCCTTGACGGGGATCCGTTTGATCCGCGCCTGCGCTTCGGCCGATTTCGGCA
>CBDTVH010000420.1:0-2891 GCA_965363665.1 uncultured Yoonia sp.
GCGCCACGCCGGTAAATTTGATCGCGTGACGGTCACAACACCCCCAAATACCAGTGTAGAACTTACGTCCAGAGAGGACACTTCCATGACATATCAGAATTACCGTTGGTTTGCTTTTTCGGAACAGGACTTGTTGCAGGAGGCCGAGGGTGATTGTTCAATAAGTGTTGGGGATGTGATCAATGTGCCGCAGCAGGCGAACTATGAACTGGCCGTTGCAGACGATGATGATCGTTTGAGCGGTGACAGGTGTGATCAGTCCTTCGACACCAGCCAAAAGGCATTCGTGAACGGCCATGCCATCGCGGGCAAGGATATGTACGCCGAACGTATGTTCACCCTGTGCGGGTCAGACGGTCAGTACTATCAGTTGCTTGAGATTGAGATAGAAGGGTATTCAGCGCCGGGCAAAGGCGATGACTTTTTCACTTTCGTCGGTGATGTTCCGCCAGCCGATGAACAACTTGAAATTGTTTCGGTTGCGAACGTCGCGGATCATGGCATCGCCTATTCTGATCTGATGTCAGTTCCCACGCAGCACCCCGAGAACCGCGACCCAGCCTTCGACAATCTGCCTGAAGATGGTGTTCTGAAGATCGCAGAAAACGAGACTGCGGTTATTGACGTCAATGCAACCGACCCAGACGGCGATGATATCACCTATAGCATCGTTCCCGGCGCTGACAGTGCGGCCTTCAAAATAGACCCACACACTGGCGCATTGAGCTTTGTTGTGCCACCAGACTTTGAAAACCCGACCGATGTCTTCCTTGCTGACAACACCTATGACGTCACTGTTCGGGCCGATGATGGGCAGGGCGGCGTCGCCGACAAAACCCTGTGGGTCAAAGTGCAGGATGTTGATGAGGGTGATGCGCCGGTCTGCATCGTCATAGAAGCCGAAACGATGGACCTGTCCGGTTTTGATTTGCGCCAGGGTCACAATGCCTCGAACGCAGGGATTGTCAGGTTGTCAGACTTAGGGACCAGCGGCGAAATCAGTACCACCTTTAGTGGTGCTGCGGGTGCATACGATTTGTCACTCTTTGTGCAGGATGAAAGCGACGGCCAATCCGAGGTTCAGATCAAGGTGAATGGCACTGTCGTTGCGCAGGCAACCCTGGACGCCGATACCGATGACCGTGGCAATGATAACGGCCAGTTCTCCGAAATCGCGTTTCCACAGATCATGCTTAATCCGGGTGATACGGTCGCAATCGTCGCCATAGGCGACAAAGGTGAATTTGTCCGCATCGACAAGATCGAGCTGTGTCAGGACGGCAGCATCTGTCCTGAAGGTTTCACTTTGCTTGATTTCGAAGGTTTCGACGCGGGAACGGTGGTCAGCGATCAATTCGATGGTGTGACGATCACCGCGCAACGTGATCGCCGCAATACCGATGACAATGATGCGATGTTGTTTGATTCCGCCAATCCAACAGGCGGCGACACCGATCTGGCCTATGAGGGTCAGGGCAACATTCTGATCGTGTCCGAGGATAACGACAGTGACGATCCCGATGATGCGGTTGGTGGTACCGTTACATTCGACTTTGACGCCCCTTCAGATTTGCATGACATCAAAATTCTCGACGTTGAAGAACCGGGTGGAACGATCACACTCACATTCGCAAATGGCGAAACCCGGATTATCGAAATTCCCGCAGGCGGCAACAACAGCGAACAGACCATTGCATTGGATGCAGCAGGCGTCACTCAAATGGAGATTGATCTGGTCGGCTCTGGCGCGGTTGATGATCTATGCTGGGCACCCGGCACCCCTGCGCCTGATGTTGGTGGATTGTCTGGTCGTGTGTTTATGGATGCCGATGGCGATGGTGTTGATGATGCCGAGATGGGTGTGGCCGGTGTGACGGTGACGCTTGTGGGCGCGGATGGCACTGATCTGGCCACGACGCAGACCGGGCCGGATGGGTCTTATCTGTTCGCGGGTCTGGTCCCGGGTGATTACGTTGTGCGCTTCCCCACGGATGTGGATGGCAAGGTGCTGGTTGGTCAGGATGTTGGCGATGATGACAGCATCGACAGCGATGCCGATACGGGCACCGGTCTGACCGCCCCGGTCACCGTTGTGGCCGGTGCAACCACGCCGGATGTCGATGCAGGCGTGGCCGATCCTGGCACCGCGTCTTTGGCGGGTCGCATCTTTATGGATGCTGATGGCAATGATGTGGACGACGCCGAGATGGGTGTGGCTGGGGTCACCGTGACCTTGCAGGATGCCGAGGGCAATGAAGTTGCCACGACGACCACGGCCGAGGACGGGTCCTACATCTTTGAGGACCTCAATGCAGGCGACTATGTGGTCGTCTTCCCGACCGAGACTGCGGATGGCAAGGTACTGGTCGGCCAGGACGCGGGCGATGACGACACCGTGGACAGCGATGCTGCCCAAGATACTGGCGCAACAGCGCCGATCAGCCTCGGCATTGGTGAGGACATCACCGATGTCGATGCTGGCGTGACCGATCCGGGGGCCGCGTCCCTTGGGGGTCGTCTGTTCACCGACAGCGATGATGATAACCAGGACAACGGCAACGGCGCCGAGACCGGCGTTGGCGATCAAACGGTGATCCTGCAAGATGCGCAGGGCAATGAAGTGGCGCGCCAGCAGACAGCTGCGGATGGCTCTTATCTGTTCGAGGATCTGGACGCAGGCGATTATGTCGTGGTCTTCCCCACGGATGTGGATGGCAAGGTGCTGGTGGATCAGGATGTGGGCCCTGATGTCTCTGACAGTGACGCGGATGTGGCCACCGGTGCGACAGGCGTGATCTCTGTGGGGATCGGCGATGATATCCGTGACGTCGACGCTGGCGTGGCCGATCCTGGCACCGCGTCTTTGGCGGGTCGCATCTTTATGGATGCTG
>CBDTVH010000421.1:0-2887 GCA_965363665.1 uncultured Yoonia sp.
CGCTGCAATCACGGGGCCTTTGCGCATCCACATCAGGCGGCGCAGCGTTCCGGTGCTGATATAGGTCCAGGCCGTACGCACCAGTTGCCAATAGGTCGCCGGGATCGACTGCGCCATGCTGTCTCGGACAATGTCGGCCCAGACCAGCACATCAATTTGCGCCAACACGGATTGTCCATCAATCCGGGCGCCGACGGTCCAGCGGAAGGTGTTGTCGGATGTATCCGCCTTCACCCCAATCTCGTACCCGCTGATCCTCGCCTGCGTGGCCCCTTCGCTGCGGTACAGTTCGCGGTACCGCCGCGGCGGCATCGGGTCATAGCCGGGAATATGAAACACACGCCTTTTGCTGACCTGCCGTGATTGCGTGTTCATCGCCGTCCCTTGCTGATGCTTGGGGGCAGGTTAGCCGATTAATGCAAGTGCTGGAAAGCGCTCAAGCAACCAATAGCTGAATGCCGCAAACTGACCTGTCATCATCATCAGACCGACGGTCCACAAAAGCAGGCCGGAGACCTTTTCAATCCGGTCCATATGGCGCTTCATCCATCCCATCACGCCCTTGAGGCGGGGAAAGAAGGCCGCAACCAAGAGAAACGGGATACCAAGACCAAGCGCGTAAACGGCCAACAGGACAGTGCCGCGCGACACATCCGCCTCGGACGCCGCAAGGCTGAGGATGGCGCCCAGGATCGGCCCAAGGCAGGGCGTCCAGCCAAAGGCAAAAGCAAGCCCCAGGAGGTAGGCACCAAAGGCCGACCCGCCCTTGTCACCCGCATCGACGCGCAACTCGCGATCCAGAAAGCCAATGCGAAACACACCGACGAAATGCGCCCCAAGGATCATGATCAACGCACCAGCAAAGACCACAAACCAGTCCTGCACCTGCAACAGCATCCGCCCCATCGTCGAAAAGGCGAGGCCAAGCAGCAGGAAAATCGTCGACAGCCCAAGCACGAAGAAAACCGCAGACACGAAGACACGCTTTCGCGCGGTCTTGGTTTCTTCCATCTCGCTGACCGAAACGCCGCCCATATAGGCCAGATACGGCGGCACGACGGGCAGCACACACGGGCTGAGGAACGACAGGATACCCGCCAGCATCGCAATCAACATGGCAGGCAGCAAGGCGGCGTCAAAGATCAGAGCGGTATCAAGCATTCAGGTCTTCCTTTGCAGCTTACCTATGTCAGCGAAGGCGATAGGTCACGGCCCAAGTTGTCACAACTTGGTGGACAAAATGAAACATCCCACATACCTCAGTTTCATGACCTATGACGCTGATCTTGATGCCAAGGGGCTGTTATGCCCCCTTCCCGTTCTCAAAGCGCGCAAGCGTTTGCAGGCGCTCGCGTCCGGTCAGGTCTTGCGCGTCTTGGCGGATGATCCTGCCGCGGTGATCGACGTGCCGCATTTTTGCGCTGAAGCCGGGCATGAACTGGTTAGTACGCAACAGGTCACCAACGGCCAGCTTTATTTCATCAAGAAAGCCTGATCGAGGATCGCGTCAAAGCCCGCGTCGCCCCGGAAGCCCAAAGACTGCGCCAGCGAAGTGTCGAACAGCGTCGGCCATGTGCCGACGATATCAATGATCCGCTGATCCGGCTTCATTTCGATCAAATCAGCCGTGCCGTCCCCTGCCCGCGCGCGCAGTGCCGCAATCATCCCAAGCACTTGTACACGCAACCCCGGCACATTCACCGCGCCGAAGGCCGGCCACGCATCCTGCGGAACAGACGGCGCATGCCAAAGGGCCGTTACTGCCGCATCCGGCGAGGTCACCCAAAGCGCCATTTCGGGATCAACCGGGCAAATTGCGGGAACACCGCCAAGTGGTTCGCGAATGATGGATGACGCGAAAGAGGACGCTGCCGCATTTGGCAGGCCGGGCCTGACCGTCACCGTCGGCAGGCGCAGGGTACGCGCATCAACCCATCCACGCCTGCGATAATCGGCCATGACCAGCTCAGCCATCGCCTTGGTCACGCCATAGGTATTCTGCGGCTGGATCTGTGTGCTTTCCGTGAGCGGCTCTTGCGGCATCCCGCCATAGACGGCCAAGGAGGACGTCCCGATGACAGGCACACCGGGACGCACCGATTTCGCCGCCTCCAGTACCGCAGTCGTGCCACCCAGATTGACCCGCATTCCCAGATCATGATCCGCTTCCGCCTGTCCGCTGACGACAGCCGCAAGGTGATAGATCAACGCAGC
This sequence comes from uncultured Yoonia sp., assembly GCA_965363665.1. Taxonomy (GTDB): domain Bacteria; phylum Pseudomonadota; class Alphaproteobacteria; order Rhodobacterales; family Rhodobacteraceae; genus Yoonia. The sequence continues at coordinate 2,215 of CBDTVH010000421.1, forward strand.
GTCGTCAGGCATCGCCGCTTGCACGGCGTCCTTGTCGGCAATGTCGATTGCCGTGAAGGTCACATCAGGCAGGACAGGAAGGATAGAATTCGGGCGATCCCAAAGCTGGACCTGCGGCGCGGTCAGTCGCTGCCCATCAGGCAGCGTCACACCTTTTTCGATGATCCGCTTGGCAAGGGCTGCGCCTAAAAAGCCGCAGCCCCCGGTGATAATAACAGAGCTCGCCATTAACGGCCGAGCGACCACCAGCCCTTGCGCTTGGGCTTATCCTCGGCCGGTTCGGCCTCGGCAACTGGTTCTGGTTCTGGCGCTGGTGCCGGTTCCGGTGCGGCTGGCGCTTCCGTCACAACCTCGACCGCTGCCTCAGCAGGGGCATCGTCAGCCTTGGGCTTGGCACGGCTTCGGCGTTTGGGCTTCGGCTTTTCTTCCACAGGGGGTGCTTCCGCTTCTGCCGCAGGGGCATCTTCAACCGCCTCGGCCTTCTTGCGCCGCGTGCGTTTCTTGGGTGCAGGTTTTTCCTCGGCGACCTCTTCGGCGGGCTTGTCTTCTGCCGGTGTCGCTTCGGCCGCATCCTCTGCGACTGGTTCGGCCTTCTTGCGGCGACTGCGCGTACGCTTGGGCTTTTCCTCAGGCGCCGGCGCGTCCTCTGCTACTTCTGCGGCGGGCGCATCAG
>CBDTVH010000422.1:0-2874 GCA_965363665.1 uncultured Yoonia sp.
AAAGTGCAGGGCAGGGATCAGGCGATAGCAGACCAGATGCTGGAAGATGCGCGCGCCGCCATCGAACGACTCAGCCCTGCTGATTTCGAAGGTGCGGCGGCGCGGCGCATCCGGCATAAAGCGGGCTTTGCGCATTTGGACCAATCCGCGCAAGACTACCTTCAGCACTTTGCGCAACCTAATCTGTGGTTTCACCTCAGCATGGCGTTTGCGATCTTGCGGCAGGCAGGCGCGGATATCGGCAAAGCCGATTTTGACGGGCTGCACGCCTACCCAAAAGGGTTTTCCTTCGACAAGGCATGATCAGTCGCTAGAGCGGCCCGCCCGCGGCAAGCCGGGTTTGCACCAGTTGCGACAGGGCGACGACGCCTGCGTCGTGGTTGTCCCCTGCGCGCCGCAGCTTCGTCAGATTGGTGACTGCGGCATCAAGGTCGTGATCATGCGCACTGCGCGCGACGCCGCCCAAAAACTGCGTCACGTAGTCAAGCGCCCGGTCATCGCTGGTGTCATCAAGGACCCGTGCGATGTGGTTCAGATCATCGCGGTATGCGATGGGATCGGGGCGGATCGTTTCATCATTTGCGGCACGGGGCGATGGCGGTTGCCGGTCCCTTGGCAGATGTTGCAAAATAGCGGTTTGAAAGGCCAGCAGGCTTTGCACCGGTTTTTCAATGAAACCATCGGCGCCCGCAGCCAGAACATCCTGACTGTGATCTTCACCGCTCATCCCCAGCACCACCTCGATCCGGGGTGTGGCATCCGTGGCAGAGCGGATCAGCGATAGTCCGGAACCATCCGGCAATCCCACATCGACCAACAGAACCGTCGGTCGGTAGATCGCCAAATGCCGCCGCGCGTTTTCAAGCCGGTCGGCTCGTCTGATCCGTGCACCGGACCGCAGGCACATCATGCGCACAGCCTCGCTTGCGAAACGGCTGTCTTCGACGACAAGCACGGTCAGGCCCAGCAGCGGGCGGCGTGCGGTGGGCGCACGTGTGAACATCAGGTCTTCAAGCGTTTCCATCGTGATTCTTCCCTTTTTTGCAGCGAACACCATTGAAACCATCACAAGGTGAAGAGGACGTTAACTGCATCATCCGTTGCACCCATCCAGCGCAAACGCCATAAAGCCGAAAAAAAGGAGAAATGCTTATGATCGGACGCCTGAACCACGTCGCCATCGCTGTGCCTGATCTGGAGGCCGCCAGCGCCCAATACCGCACGATGCTGGGGGCTGACGTAGGTGCGCCGCAAGATGAACCTGATCATGGGGTGACGGTCGTGTTCATCAACCTGCCCAACACCAAGATTGAACTGCTTTATCCGCTGGGCGAGGCATCACCAATCCAGGGCTTTCTTGATAAGAATCCATCCGGCGGTATTCATCATGTCTGCTATGAGGTGGAGGATATCCTTGCCGCCCGCGATCATTTGCTGGCCGAGGGCGCGCGTGTTCTTGGTGGGGGTGAGCCAAAGATCGGTGCACACGGCAAGCCTGTGCTTTTCCTGCACCCAAAGGATTTTAACGGCTGTCTGGTGGAGCTAGAGCAAGTCTAGCCTCTTGTCGTAACGCCTGAACGGCGTATCTGATGCTTAGTCGCTTTTCATAAGGAATATTGCTTTGGGTCCCGTTTCCGGTCTTGTACTACTTGCTGTTATCTGGACGATCGTCTTTTTCATCGTGCTGCCATTGCGTCTGGAAACGCAAGGTGAAGCGGGTGAGATCGTGCCGGGGACGCATGCCTCATCGCCTGCGGATTTCAACATCAAACGCAAGGCCAAGATTACTACGCTTTGGGCGGTGCCGATCTGGGCGGTGATTGCCGGCACCATCCTGACCGGGGTGATATCCGTGCGCGATATTGATTGGTTCGAGCGGATGTCGACGCCAGAGGTCAGTCGCGACTGACTGCATGATAAAGGTGGGTAAAGGTCGCGGCCCCCAGGATCGGAATGATCAGATTGACCAGTGGGAACGTCAGCGGGATAGCCATCAGGCACCCTGCCAGCCAGATCTTTGCGCTATGCTGTTTGCGCAGGTCCTTGGCGGCTGAACGCCCGATCCGGCGCATGGCGGCAAGCTGGAAATACTCGCGTCCCAGCAGATACCCGTTCAGCGCATAGAAGATGAAGATCGCGGCAAAGGGGAAGATGGCGTAGAGGGCGAAGGCAAAGATATTCGCCGCGATCAGGACACCCAGAAAGTTCACCGTATCGCGCAGCCCGTCCCAAAAGGAGACATGCGGTACTTCGGGCAGACTGGGAAAGTGTTTGTCTTCGACCGCTTGCGCGACCTCATCGAGAAAAAGCGAGGTGATCGCCGATGCGACCGGCACCATCAGGAAGATCGACATCAGGATGACAAGGCCCAGCGAGCCCCAACCCAAAAGGTCTCCGATCCACGTGACTTCGCCTACCCCGGGCAGGGTAATGGGGTCCTCGGTCAGCCATTCGATCAGCCAGAGCAGCCCGGCATAGATACCGACCAGCAAAGCGATGGTCAGACCGATCCCCCGCCAGAGCACGGAGCGAAAACGCGGGTCAGGGAGTTGTGACAGGGCCTTGAGAAATGACGAAAGGATCATGCGTCGACCCATTTGGTAATGGTGCCCAGATCCGGGCGCGGGCGTTCGGGCGGTGCGTTTGTTTCCGTTCCAAGGTGGATAAAACCAGCAACGGTTTCGTGGTCCGCCAGGCCAAGCCCCTCTGCGACGAAGGTCCGGTCGTGGATTGCCCATCCCGACAGCCAGTTGGCCCCCCATCCTGCGGCGAGTGCTGCGTTGACCAGCGCCAGACAGACGGCACCTGCGGAATAGACCTGTTCGATCTGGGGGATCTTTTCTGACGGTTTCGGGCTGCTGATCACGGCAACAG
>CBDTVH010000423.1:0-2874 GCA_965363665.1 uncultured Yoonia sp.
TTAGTGGCGCGGCGTTTTGCCTGCCCCACCAATTGGTGGGCTTCTTGTTCAAATATATACAGTTCTAGGGCTCTGGTAAAGCTGAAAGATGACCCAATCAACTGCCTGCAGTCAAAGTTACCAACTTTGCATTTAGATCTGCAAAAGTTTGTCTTTGTTGAAACGTCGCACGGCGACATAAGCTTTGGACCTGTCGCGGTTTGATGCCGCTCCTTTGATAGCATTTATTGCAGCAAAGGAGACGAACTATGGGACTGAAACGGACGGACGAATTCCGGGCTGATGCGGTGCGGATTGCAGGAAGCCTTGCTAATCTCCTTCCTTAGAAGGGCATTGGCAGTCTTACAAACGGAACTCATTCCACTAGCGTTGTAATCCCGAGGCCAAGAGACTACTTCAATAGTACAAAATTTGTGGTCTTCTGCGGCATAGGCGCACCGCCTGCCAGAGCGAACCACAACATTCTATCATGAAAATTCAGCTATCATATCCCGTAGCAAAGGTCTGATGTTGGGAAGGTTGCCGGTGATATCGAGCGCGACCAATAGCCCATGCGATAGGTTTATCCGTTTTGGCGACCGGGTACGCCGATGAATTGCGACCAGATTCGAACAGCGCCCTGTCGATGAATACGACTTAGAAACGGCCCTGACGCAAGATCATGTCCGAAAAAACAGTGAGGCGGCGCTTTCTCCGTCAAAGGAACAAAAATGACTTTTCCAGAATGGACGAAACCCGGCATCTACGGTGCCTTGGGTGGCGCGATTGCGGTCTCTATCCTCGGCTTTACTTGGGGTGGCTGGATAACAAGTGGAAACGCCCAATCCATGGCACGGAACTTAGCACCTGACGAAGTTACGTTGGCGATGGTGCCGGTATGCCTGAACACGTCAGCGACCGACCCGGACCGCACAGAGAAACTTGCGATCCTTCAGGATGCCTCTGGATTCAGCCGTCGGAATACGATGATGGACACTGGTTGGGCGACCCACCCGGGTTCCGACACGCCAAACCGCGACCTTGCAGACGTCTGCCTCGCGAGGCTTGAATTCGATGGATCATAATTCGAAACCACGGCAGCAACTGCCCCAAACAACCTGCGGGACAAGCATGTCCGCAGATACACGAATGAACTGGGTGCTTTTTGTTGGGCCTATCTTTGCTCTACTTGTGTTTGCACTGCCTGCGTTTGGCCAATCCATGCCCGAAAACGCGAGCGCAAAGAGCTATGGTGAAGGATGGGTATGCAACGTCGGGTATCGGCTTGTTAATAATGATGCCTGTGCAGCCGTCACAGCACCGGAAAATGCTTTTGAGACGAACCGCACATATGGTCCCGGATGGCAATGTCTTCATGGCTTTCGCAAGGTCGATGAAACGGCCTGTGTTGCAGTGGTTGTCCCCGATGGCGGGTTCCTCGACCCGTCTGGCGAACGCTGGCACTGTCTGCGCGGTTTTTTCAAGGTTGATGATACTTGCCAAGAGGTCGTCGTGCCCGAAAACGCCTATCTGGTGGATGCGTCCTATGGGTCCGCATGGGAATGTGAACGCGGGTTTGAGCAGATAAACAGCACTTGCAACGCCATTGCGGTTCCGGTCAACGGCTATTTGAATGGATCTCGCTATGGTCAACCATGGACATGTGAACGCGGATTTTTTGAACAGGGCGATCTGTGCGCGGCCGTTATTATCCCAGACAATGCGTATTTTGACGACGCAACCTACGGCAAGGGATGGAAATGCGAGAGGGGATATGTGGCCTCTGGTACAAGCTGCGAAGCGATAAACATTCCCTCGAACGCCCATCTTGACAGGTCTGGAAACCGTTGGGAATGCAACAGGAACTTTCAAAAATCCAAAGGCCTGTGCGTTCTTGATAACTAAGTGATTGGCACGAAAGCTTCGGCTTCAACATGTGTTGGCGACCACCGCATTGCCCTCAGTGAGACAAAAAAGGAAACATTATGAACACCGAAGTTCTAACGGTAGACACCATCCGTCGTCCTGTCAGAGGTGCTCGGACGCGTGACACGGTGACACCACCGACATCCGTCGCACAGACTACCTTGCCGCCAACGGCGATTGTCTATTGCGAGGGCAACTTTGCCAAAATTGATGGCAAAACTGCTAACGGCCTCGTGCGTCATTCACAGGCCTACAGAATACTTTCTGTCATCGATAGCACCCACGGAGGCCACGACAGCGGGCAGGTTCTCGATAATGCAATGAATCACATACCGATCTTCGAAAACCTGGATTCTGCTGCCGCAAATGAAACTGTTATGCCCGACACCTTGATCTACGGGATGGCACCCTCAACTGGGCGGCTTTCGCCTGCTGATCGTGACGTGGTTCTGGATGCGGTTGCACGTGGTATGAACATCGTCAGTGGTTTGCATGAATATCTGAGCGACGACGCTGAAATTGCCAATGCAGCGTCTGAACGAAACGTCGCTATCCGCGACATCCGCAAACCCAAGCCCAGCAAAGACATGCGATTGTTCGATGGCAGTGTCGCAAATGTCGATGCGCTGCGCATTGCCGTTCTTGGGACCGATTGCGCAATTGGAAAACGCACGACAGCCACGGTTTTGGCGCGTGCTTTGAACGCAAAAGGCATCAAGACTGTACTTGTTGGCACGGGCCAAACGGGTTTGATGCAGGGCGCGAAATATGGTGTGGCCATGGATGCTGTGCCGCCGCAATTCTGCTGTGGCGAACTGGAGGGTGCGATTGTTGCAGCCTCGCAGGCAGAGCAACCTGATGTCATTCTGATCGAAGGCCAAGGTGCCTTAAGTCATCCGGCCTTCTGCACGTCCGCATTTATTCTGCGCGGCAGCCAACCGGATGCCGTCATCCTTCAGCACGCACCAA
>CBDTVH010000424.1:0-2870 GCA_965363665.1 uncultured Yoonia sp.
CCTTGAGATCCCTATGGACATGCGCCTATTCAAAATTGATGTCAATAAAGCACTGGAAGAAGCCCGCAAGAACCGAAAAGAAACCCCGCAGTACAAAAGGCGGCTGATAGAAGCGGAGCGCGACCTGGTGAAAGCAAAGCGGAATAACGGGCTCAATGCTACGCTTCGTGGTAGCTACGGTCTCAGCAACAGCGGACTTGAATTCGGTGATATTTATGAAGACTTTTTCGGGGGGCAGTTTGAGCCCCATCAGATCAAGCACGGTTGGGGCCAGATCAGCCAGCCTGCCGTCGCGCAATGTCACGCCTTCGGGTCCACCGACCAACGCCACGGGAACCGGGTTCAGCGTGTGGGCGGTGTGCGGCCCGCCTGTTTCCGGATCAATCATCGTTTCGCAGTTCCCATGATCAGCGGTGACAATCATCGCGCCCCCGGCTTTGTCCAGCGCCGCGATCACCTGACCCAGCCCATGATCAACCGCCTCGCAGGCCTTGATCGCGGCCCCCAGATCACCGGTATGCCCGACCATATCGGGATTGGCGTAATTGGTGACGATCAGATCATAGCCCTCCGCGATGGCTTTGACGAAACTCTCGGTCACTTCGCTCGCAGACATCTCGGGCTGCATGTCATAGGTCGCCACATTGGGTGATTTGGGCATAAAGCGATCCTCGCCCTTCTCGGGCGTCTCGATCCCACCGTTCAGAAAGAACGTCACATGGGGGTATTTCTCGGTCTCGGCCAGGCGGAACTGACGCAAACCGTGCTTGGCGACCCACGCGCCAAGGGTGTTCTGAATATCACGCTTGGGGAATACCGTGTCGAACCATGCATCGTGGCGGTCAGAGTAGGTGACCATGCCAAGCAAGGCCGCCAGTGCTGGCTGATTGCGCTCAAACGCATCAAATGCGGGGTCTGCAATCGCGGCAAGGATTTCGCGCGCGCGGTCCGAGCGGAAGTTGAGGCAGAAGAAACCGTCGCCTTCAGCCATGCCAGCGTAGTCGCCAATGACGGTTGCAGGGATGAACTCATCCGTCTTGCCATCATCATAGGCCGCCTTGATCGCGGCTTGCGGCGTGTCGGCCCTGTTTCCATCACCATCGACCATTGCCTTGTAGGCGGTCGCAACCCGGTCCCACCGGTTGTCGCGGTCCATGGCGAAATAGCGCCCGATTACGGTGACGATCCGGGCCTGTGCAGGCAGATTATTTTCCAGCGTCTTCATGAAATCGGCGGCGGATGACGGTGCGACGTCGCGCCCGTCGGTGATCGCGTGAACAGCCACCGGCACGCCCGCGTCAGTCAACGCTTTGGCCGCGGCGATGATGTGATTTACATGCCCATGCACACCACCATCCGACACCACCCCCATCAGGTGCGCGGTCCCGCCGCTGTCTTTCATTTTCCGGGTAAAGCGCACCAGTGCATCAGCTTCAAAAAACGATCCGTCTTCGATCGCCAGTTCGATCTGACCAAGGTCCATGGCAACGACGCGACCCGCACCGATATTGGTATGACCAACCTCGGAATTGCCCATTTGCCCGCCCGGCAGCCCGGCATCGCGACCATGGGTCAAAAGCTGGGCATGGGGGCCTTGCATGATCGCATCGTAATTCGGGGTGTCGGCTTGCTTGGGCGCGTTGCCTTCGATTTCATCTCGCAGGCCCCAGCCATCCAGAATGCATAGAACAACAGGTTTTGGGGTGGGCATCGCAACGCTCCTCATTCATCTGGATGCTGTCTAGCGCAGCACGGCCAGCAGGGAAACAGGCTCCCGTCTTCATCTTGGCGAAAAAACTCCCGCCGGAGGCTCCTAGGCCCGATGATAGGGCCCACCGGCCAGAATGGATGCGGCGCGATACAGCTGTTCCGCCAACATCACGCGCACCAGCATATGTGGCCAGACCATTTTGCCAAAACTCAATGACGCATCGGCGCGGTCACGCAGAGCCGGATCAATGCCATCAGCGCCACCGATCACGAAACTCACATCCTGTCGCCCTTGGTCGCGCCAATCAGCAAGAAGGGCTGCAAAGCCCGGCGAGCTGATGACCTTGCCGCGTTCGTCCATCGTACAGATCAACGTGCTATCAGGCATGGCGCGGTCCAATAACGCGGCCTCGGCGGCCATACCGCCACCCTTTTTGTCTTCGACTTCGATCAATTGCGCAGGTCCAAGGGCCAAGGCCCGCCCGGTCCGGTCGAACCGGGTAAGGTAGTCATCATAAAGGTCGCGCTCGGGCCCTTTGCGCAAACGGCCCACAGCGCAGATTTGCACGCGCATCAGACGGCGGTCGCCGTCCCCGGCTGCCACATCTTTTCAAGCTGATAAAACTCGCGCACTTCGGGTCGGAAAATATGCACGATGATATCGCCTGTGTCGATCAGCACCCAATCGCCGGTATCCTTGCCTTCGGTCTTGGAGATGATCCCGAAGTCCTGCTTGACCTTATCGGCCAGCTTTTCAGCCATTGCCGTGACCTGACGGGTCGAGCGGCCGGACGCGATGACCATATAGTCACCCATCTCGGACTTGCCGCGCAGATTGATCTGCACGATATCTTCGCCCTTATCGTCATCAAGAGATTTCAGGACCGCTGCCAAAAGGCGTTCGCTGGTCGCTGTTGGCTGGGCCGTCATTGCTGCGGCTCCGGCTTTGGCTGATGTATCAGCCGCTGTAGAAAGAGACAGTTCATTGTCCTCCTTTGAGCGCGTCGTCATGGCCCCGACGCCGGGCATATGTTGAAATTAGCAATGCTTGGCCTGTTTTTCAACATTTCGCTGCAAGCGAAGCGCTGCATGTCGCGGATTTGCCCAAGAAATACAGGAGGAGACATGAGCAAGGTTTTGACGCACGATTTACTCAATCA
>CBDTVH010000425.1:0-2870 GCA_965363665.1 uncultured Yoonia sp.
GGCCCGCCGGGCATGAAGAACTGATGCGCAATCCCGCCGTGAGGTTTTTCGTGCTTTACCGCGCAGACGACCGCCGTTTGCCCATAGCCCCAGCCCGTGCGCTTGATCCCTGCGCGTTCGGCGGTACCGCTTTTGCGTCCATCCGACCCGATCAGCACCTTGCCGGTGATCTGTTTGCCGGACGCCAGCGTGACTGTTGCGCTGGCAGAGTTCACCGCCTGCGCCACGACCGTTTCGCCTGATAGATGCGTGATCCGGTCGTCCTTTGCCATTGCATCAAGGAAGGCGCGCCGCAGGTGCCGGTCTTCGACCATGAAACCCATCGGGCCTTCCTCGATTTCCGCATGGTCGAAATGCATCATCCAGGGGGAGGGCCCTTCGCCTGCGCGCCCGTCTGTGACTTTGATCTCCAGCATCGGCTGGGCCTTGTCGCTGATCTGGGACCAGACGCCGATGCCGCGCAGCAGGCGCATGGAGGCGTGGGCCAGCGCATAAGAGCGCCCGTCGAAGTCCACGCGCTTGCGAGTATCGAGCGGCAAGCTGTCAATGATCGTCACGGTAAATCCCGCCTGCGCCGTTGCCAGTGCCAAAGCGGGGCCGTTCAGCCCGCCGCCCACGATGATCAGGTCAGTATCCATACCCTGCAATATGCGCGCCCAACCGGGATTGTCCATGCGCCTGATGGCCGCTACCGTCGCCCCAAACGAAAGGGATGACATGCAAGACTGGCGATGGATGACGGCGGCGGACCTGGGGCGCGGGATTGGTGCGGGCGAGATTGACCCTGCGGCGCTGGTGGAGGTGTATCTGGACGCCATCGACACGCACGAATTCCGCGACCGGATTTATGCCCGCGTGACCCATGACCGCGCACGGGCCGAGGCGAAAGCGGCGTCAGACCGCGCGAAGACGGGGATGCGCCGGAGTTTGCTGGATGGTGTGCCGGTGTCCTGGAAGGATTTGTTTGACACAGCAGGGGTTGGGACTGAGGCAGGCACTGCGCTGATGAAAGGCCGCGTGCCGGATGAGGATGCGGCGGTTTTGAAGGCGGCGACGGCGGCGGGCCTCGTGTGCCTTGGCAAGACCCATATGTCCGAGATCGCCTTTTCCGGGTTGGGGTTGAACCCGATTACCGCCACGCCCCCTTGCGTCAATGATCACGACGCGGTGCCGGGCGGGTCGTCGTCCGGGGCGGCGGCCTCGGTTGCGTTTGGGTTGGCGGCGGCTGGCATCGGGTCCGATACGGGCGGGTCGGTGCGGATTCCGTCTGCCTGGAACGATCTGGTGGGGTTGAAGACGACGCACGGGCGCTTGTCACTGGAGGGTACGGTGCCGCTGTGTTTGACGTTTGATACGGTCGGCCCGCTGTGCCGATCCGTTGAGGATGCGAACCTGTTGCTGGCGGTTCTGGAGGGCGGCAAGCCTGCTGATCTGACCGGCAATTCGCTGGACGGTGTGCGCCTGATGGTCCTTGATACCATCGTGCCCGACGATGTACGCGACGCCCCGCGCGCGGCGTTTGAAGGGGCGGTCGCGCGGTTGAAGGCGGCGGGGGCGCAGATCGAGCACCGCTATTTCGCGCAGTTGTTCGATGCGTTCAGGGTGACGGGTGACCTTTATGCCGCCGACAGCTATGGCTGGTGGCGTCCCTTGGTCGAGGCGCACCCCGAAAAGATGTTCCCGCAGATCCTGGAACGTGTGCGGGGTGGCAAAACGGTCGGGGGCGCGGATTATTGCGCAGGCTGGAACCTGCTGCGCGACATCCGCAAAGAGTATCGTGCCGAGACGGCGGCGTTTGACGCGGTGATCATGCCGACCGCCCCGATCCTGCCCCCGAATGCGGAGCGGTTGTTGGCGGATGACGACTACTACAAGGCCGAGAACCTGCTGGCGCTGCGCAACACGCGGGTCGCAAACTTGATGGACGTGTGTTCGGTGACATTGCCGACGGGGGTGCCGTCTTGCGGGATCATGCTGAATGGGCAGAACGGGACGGAAGAGGCTTTGTTAAGGGTCGCGGCGGCGGCGGAGAGGGCTTTGGGGTGAGTAACGGTTTACGCGTCGTCTCGTTTCACCAATTGTAGAGTTTGAGCGAGACAAAATAGGGTTATCTCGCTATACTCTGTCATTATTATTTGTTAGCGACATTTGAGGATCTATGTATGGCAGACGATAAACAGACGCTTGACGCGCTGCGAGAGCACAACGAGCAGATGTTGCAGTTGCTTTCCAAAGCAGGACGTATGGAACTTAGTAGGCTCGTTCTGTTAGAAATGACGCTGCATGCATATACTGATGCTAGGCTTTCGGAATACGATGACATGACGCCAGCCCAACGCTCCGATAGGCTTCAATCAGAACTACAAGACCTCACACCCGATGAAGCGGAAAAACTCGCAAAAGACATAGCGAATTTTCTTAAGATGCCGGAGTCCGTTAAGAATGTCGGCAAGAAGGTTGGATCGGTAGCAAACTCTTACGTGAAGAAGTCAGCAGGAAATATACTCGGCGGCGATGAAGACGGTTAGGAAACGTTCCTAATTCCACGTTTGTTTTAGCAAGTCCCTAATGAAATTGCGGGTTATTAAGTTTTGATAACTTGGGACCACTTACCTAACTGACCAAAAAGCCACAAAAACCCCCTGACTCCTCCCTTCTTCTGGACAGGTCCGCCTCTCCCGCGCTAGTTTGCAAAAAAGCCGGACGCAAATGATCCGGCGTATTGAGGCAGTTATGGTATTTCCTGAGCGGTTTTCGGACCTTCCGGCAGCGACGTGGCCACGCTTGCGTGCGCTTCTCGACGTGCCGACGAAAGCGTCCGAGACGATCAACATGACGATTGGCGAACCGCGCCATGCGTTTCCTGCGTT
>CBDTVH010000426.1:0-2843 GCA_965363665.1 uncultured Yoonia sp.
GCAGTTTTGCCCGTTCCGCGTTCAGGTCGATGGCGACCGGTACGACTGTGGTGAATGTTCTGACCTTGTCACACCGGAATGTGAAAACTTCACCATCCTCAGTGCGCCGCTCGCACCTGTCTCGAATGACCCGCGTATCCTCGCGTTCTTCCAGCGCATAACCACGCTCCAGATTGCCTCTGACCTGATTGATCAGACTGCTCAGGACGCGTGTATCGCGTGTCACCTCGTTGATGCATTGCTCGCGCGGCGTGGCACAGGCAACAAGTAGGGCAAGGGGCAGCATGATCAGGGCAGGGCGCATCGTTCACTCCGGTTTTGGTCTGGATCATCGTTGTGTGATGTCTATGGTGCATTAAAACCAAGTTAGCATGTTATTCAATATCAGGGGAAACGGACCGGGAATGTCACAAGGGTTTGAAGCGGAAAAAAGCAAAGCGTCGACATGGTTCCGCACATTACGTGATGAAATTGTAGCGTCTTTCGAGGGATTGGAAGACAGCCACGAGGGCGAAGGGGATGTGGGTCGCTTTGAAGTGACCGAGACAAAGCGCACGTCTGAGGATGGATCGGATGCCGGCGGCGGCCTGATGTCCGTGATGCGTGGCGGCCGCGTGTTCGAAAAGGTCGGCGTAAACGTATCCACCGTCTACGGCCAGTTGGGGGCGTCCGCGCAAAAGGCGATGGCGGCCCGTGGGGTGCCCGGTATGGAAGATGACCCGCGCTTTTGGGCCTCGGGTATTTCTTTGGTGGCCCATATGCAAAATCCGCACGCCCCCGCCGTTCATATGAACACCCGCATGTTCTGGACCCCGCATGCGTGGTGGTTTGGTGGCGGGTCAGACCTGAACCCCTGCATCGAATATGAAGAAGATACCGCGCATTTCCACGCGACCCAGAAAGCGCACCTCGATCCGCATGGAGAGGACCATTACCCCAAACTGAAGGCCTGGGCGGATGAGTATTTCTATATCCCGCACCGCAATCGTGCGCGCGGCGTTGGTGGTATTTTCATGGATGACTATTGCACCGGCGACTGGGATGCAGATTTCAAACTGACTCAGGATATCGGCAAGGCCTTTCTGCCTGCATATGTCCCGCTGGTTGAAAAACGCCGGGATACGCCGTGGTCAGAGGCTGATAAAGACACACAGCTCATTCATCGGGGGCTCTATGCCGAATACAATCTGGTCTATGATCGCGGGACAAAGTTTGGCCTTGCCACAGGGCACGACGCCAATGCGGTGCTGATGAGCTTGCCGCCGCTCGCAAAATGGGTGTGATTAGTTGACCTTGATAAAGCGGGGGCCGTCCAGATCCCGGTCACTTGTCACGGGTGGCGTATCGTTTTGCCATGACTCCGGCGGGCGGACATAGCCTGCCGCCATCTGCGTCAGAGCTAGGCGGACCATCCACGGTGAGATATCCTGCTCTGAGGCGCTTGCGATAAGGTCGTAGGCGTGGGGCGGCGCGACCGCGACGATCACTTTTGCTGAGCGCATAATGCGCAGGCCCGGTGGATATTGTGTTCCCCGCTCGGCACCCAATGCTGCAACATCATCTGCCGTAGCAGGCACAAGGAAAATCCACGCGCCGAAAAAGATGACCGCCGCGCGGACACCGGCACGCAAGCCGTGAAATGCCAGTCGCAATGTGAACGGTATCTGCACGCCATCTTCCTTTCGATGGGGCCACACTAACGTTTCATTGCGGCAAATCTAGGACCCGCGCACCGTGTCGATCATCAGTTGCACGTTTTCGGGGTCGGCGTCGGGTGTGATGCCATGACCCAGATTGAAGATATGCGGCCCGCCCGACAGGGCATCGCAGATACGCCGTGTTTCGCTGACCAATGCATCCCCACCGGTGACCATATGCGATGATTTCAGGTTGCCCTGCACGCAGCCATCCTTTTGCACGTGTTCCGCGGCCCAGGCCGCATCGACGCCATCATCGACGGCGACGCAATCGGCGCCCGTTGCCGCATGTACGCCCGCATAGCGCGTTCCTGCGCCGCGCGGAAATGCGATGACGGGAATACCGGGGTGCTTTTCTTTCAGCGCCGCTGTGATGCGCTGCATCGGCTTGATCGAGAATTCTGTGAAATCGTCGCCTTCCAGCGACCCTGCCCAGCTGTCGAACAACTTGACGCATTCCGCCCCGGCCTCGATCTGTTTGGAAAGGTAGGCGATGGTGCCTTCGGTCAACTGATGGATGATGCCTTCAAAGACGGGTCGGTTTTCGTCTTTCAGTGCATGTGCCGGGCCTTGGTCCGGGGTGCCTTGTCCTGCGATCATATAAGTCGCTACCGTCCACGGGGCGCCAGCAAAACCGATGAGGGTCGTTTCATCAGGCAATTCCCGCGACAGGATTTTCACTGTCTCATAAACCGGGTTCAACGTGTCGTGGATGGCCTCGATTGGTTTCAGCTTTGCCAACTCGTCGGCTGTTGTGATGGTGGACAGGCGCGGCCCTTCGCCGGTGACGAACCAAAGGTCAGCCCCCAGGGCCTGCGGCAGCAGCAGGATATCGGCAAAAAGAATCGCCGCATCAAAGCCGTAGCGGCGAATGGGCTGTAACGTGACCTCTGCGGCCAATTCCGGGTTATAACACAGCGACAGAAAATCCCCGGCCTGCGCACGGGTTGCCTTGTATTCGGGCAAATAGCGCCCGGCCTGCCGCATCATCCAGATCGGGGGCGTGGGAAGTGTTTCGCCCGCGAGGGCCCGGAGGATGGTCTTTTGCTGCGCCATGAGGTGTCCTTTTGTATCGCACCTGTGGTCCCAATTGCAGAAGATGTTGTCAAGAGAGTTGTCAGGCCAGGTTGACACGTCTAACAATCC
>CBDTVH010000427.1:0-2841 GCA_965363665.1 uncultured Yoonia sp.
ACGACAGGGGCCGCAACCATTGCGGGCTGCCCTTCAACATAGCGCTCCGCCTCCACCTGCCCGGCCAAATGCATCGCGGCGACGCGGCCATTGGCAGGGGTAAGGCGGCGATCGTTCACAGCTTCAATATCTCTGGCAGTGCCTCAAGCACGGCGCGCGCACCCATGCCAACGCCACCGCGCGGACGCGACGGCGCCGCATTCGGCTGCCAGCCGTAGATATCAAAATGCATATACGGGCTTGCGACAAAGCGGCGCAGGAACAGCGCCGCGGTGATCGCCCCGGCAAAGCCACCCTTGGGTGCGTTGTCCAGATCGGCAATATCCGGCTCGATCATGTCTTCGTAGGGTTCATGAAACGGCATCCGCCACACCGGGTCGGCCACCTTGCGGGCCGCTTTTACGATGGCGTCGGCATGGGCATCATCGTCGGTAAAGAATGGGGCAATATCCGGGCCAACCGCAACCCGCGCGGCACCCGTCAAGGTCGCCATTGAAATGACCAACGCCGGTTCATCCTCATCCGACAGGGTCAGGGCATCCGCCAGCACCAGGCGGCCCTCGGCGTCGGTGTTGTTGATCTCGACCGTCAGCCCCTTGCGCGACATCAACACGTCCTGCGGGCGAAAGGCGTTGCCATCTATCGCATTTTCAACCGCCGGGATCAGCACGCGCAGACGCACCGGCAATTCCAGCGCCATGATCATATGCGCAAGGCCCAGTACCGTCGCCGCACCGCCCATATCCTTTTTCATCAGGCCCATGGACGAGCCGGGTTTTATATTCAGACCACCGGTATCGAAACACACACCCTTGCCCACCAACGTCAGCCGAGGGCCGCTGTCCCCCCACCGCAAATCAATCAGGCGTGGCGCGCGGGTCGATGCACGACCGACCGTGTGGATCATTGGAAAATTGCTGGTGATCAGATCGTCACCGGTAATGACGTTGATGGCGGCATCATGGCCTGCTGCCAACGTCCGCGTCGCTTCCTCCAATTCATCGGGGCCCATGTCATTGGCAGGCGTGTTGATCAGCTCACGGGTCAGGGCCTCACCATTGGCGATGATCGCGATGCGCGCGGCGTCGACATCATCCGGGGCGACCAACCCCGCAACGGGCGTCGATGGCCCGGTGTAACGGTCATACCCATACCCCGCCAAAAGCCACGCAAGGGCGGCTTCATCCAGATCATCGCCCTGCAACCCGCTGGCAATTTCATATGTGCCCACAGGCAGCTTGCGCGCGACAGCCCCCATGTGAAAACGGCCACGCGCGCGTTTGGACGCAGTGCCATACCCCACCAGAACCTGCGACAGGCCGCCCTTTGCGTCCGGCACGGTCAGCACCTGCCCCAATGCGCCTTCAAACCCCTGCGCCGTGGCCCATGCCTTTCCTTCAGACGGCAGCTTGGCCAATGCATCGTCCAAAGCATCGGCGGCAACAACATGGATCGGAATTGCGGTATCAGTCGGTTCGGCAAAAGCCAGCGGCATGGTGTATCCTTTTGGTTCTATTCAGGCCGTAACCTGAACCAGCTGCCAACAGGCTGCAAGGACCGATCACGCCTGTCTACAGATCGCGCAGCCCCCACACTTCGGATACGGCGATATCGAACCCACGCTCCAACCGGGCCATCGTGGCATCAAGGGCGATGCCATCTTGCTGTGCAAGACAGGTCAACACATGGCCCACCGCAATCGCCACCTCAGTCAGGCCAATCTGATCGGCGACCGCCGCGATGCGTCGCGCGGGGCGTTCCATGGCGGGGAAGGCATGGTCGGCCAGCCCCCGTTGAAGCATATCCAGACGCATGGCGATGTCTTCCAACATGCGGCAAACGATCTCTTCCGCGTCGTCCGCGTGGCGTTCTGCGAAAAGCCGCGTCAGCGGTGCGGGATCGAAGTGGATTTGATCATGACAGGACAGGACAACCACATCAGGGGGTGGGGCGGAAACCGGAACCGGAAAGGGTGTTACATTCTTCATGAAGGTATTTTTACGCAGACAAGGTTTGCAGAAGGTTTAGACGCGGGTGAAAAATCGCTCGAAATTCATGAAAATGCGACGTATCTGTGCGGGAACAACGAAAGACGACACCATGCAGCATGCCCGCCCCCTCCCAGCCTATCTGGTCAACCGCTATCACGGTTGGAAAGCGACGATCTATACAGAGAACCGCGGCTGGTACCGCCGGCTGGCCGAAGACGGGCAACATCCGCGTTCCATGGTCATCTCATGTTGTGACAGCCGTGTGCACGTCACCTCGATCTTCGGCGCTGATCAGGGCGAGTTCTTTATCCACCGCAACATTGCCAATCTGGTGCCGCCTTTCAATCCCGATGGCCACCACCACGGCACGTCCGCAGCGGTCGAATACGCCATCAGGGGTCTGAAAGTCGCGCATATGATCGTGCTTGGGCATTCGGGCTGTGGGGGCGTGGAGGGCTGTTACAACATGTGTTCCGGCAAAGCGCCCGAACTGGAAGAAGCCAGCAGTTTCGTGGGTCGCTGGATGGATATCCTGCGCCCCGGCTTTGCCGACCTGCCCGACGGCGACGACGCCTCGCGCAAGCGCGCGCTGGAAAAGGCATCGGTCGTGATCTCGCTCGAAAACCTGATGACCTTCCCTTTCGTCAAAGAGGCGGTCGAAAGAGAAGCCCTGTCCATCCACGGATTATGGAACGATATCGGCGAGGGCAGCCTGGAAACCTATGACCCGAAATCGGGCGGGTTCAAATCAATCTAAGGCGCGGAAAACGGTCTGATACCCGCGCGATCGCGAGCCAACCCTCGCGTCGGCAGCAGCTCACACGTCAGGAACGAGGCGTTCACAACGCCG
>CBDTVH010000428.1:0-2820 GCA_965363665.1 uncultured Yoonia sp.
TGAACGCCGCAAAGGCTGCCACCTGCACCGCGTCGTCGGCGACATACATGCGCGCAATCAGCACGGCTGCGGCCCCTTTGCCACCGTCCAGCAAGAGCGTCGCGGCGGCGGCCCCTTTGCTGCCTGTGCGCAGCACGTTGGTGGCGCCGATGTTGCCCGACCCGATCTCGCGCAGGTTGCCGAGGTTCATCGCGCGCGCAAGGATCATGCCGCTGGGGATCGACCCTGCCAGATAGCCGATCACCGCCCAAAGCGCCAAAACGGCATAGGTGCTTTCGATTGCTGGCATCACGCCCCCTTCCAAACCTGTGCGCCGCTCACCCACGTCCCAAGGACGCGGCCTTGCATACGCGCGCCATCAAAGGGTGTATTCTTTGATTTTGACAAGAGTGCGGCGCGATCGAGTTGGAAAGGTGCGTCGGGGTCAAAGAGGATCAGATCCGCGGGGGCGGCGGCTTGCAAGCGTCCGGCTTTCAGCCCCAGCAGCTTGGCCGGGTTCAGCGACATGGCACGGAACAGGCGTGGCAGGTCGATCATTTCGGCATGATAAAGGCGCAGGGCGGCGGGCAGCAATGTCTCAAGGCCAACTGCACCACTGGCGGCTTCCTCAAAGGGCAGGCGTTTGCTCTCTTCATCCTGTGGCGTGTGCATCGAGCAGATGATGTCGATCAGCCCATCTGCAACCGCCTGCACCACGGCAACGCGGTCTTCTTCGCTGCGCAACGGCGGTTTGAGTTTGAAGAAGGTGCGATAGTCGGCCACGTCCAATTCGTTCAGCGTCAGGTGGTGCACACCCACGCCTGCGGTGATGTGAAGGCCGTTGCGCTTGGCCCGTTCCAGCGCGGGCAGGGCGCGGGCCGTCGTGATCTGGTCGACGTGATAGCGCGCACCGGTCATTTCCAGCAAGGCGATATCGCGGTCCAGTGCCATGCGTTCGGCCATCGGGCTGACGCCGGGCAGGCCGCGCAGTGACGCGAATTTGCCGGAGGTGACGGCGGCCCCTTCCGACAGGCCCGGTTCCTGCACGTGTCCGATGACCAGCGCGTTCAGCGAGCGGGCGTAGGTCAGCGCGCGGCTGAAAACCTTGGTGTTGGTTACGACACGGTCGCAGTCGGTGAAGGCCACGGCGCCTGCGTCTTGCAGGAACCCGATCTCGGTCATCTCGCGCCCGTTGCGGCCCTTGGTCAGGGCAGCCATCGGCAGCACGTGGACGGGGGCGTCTTCCTGCGCGCGTCGTTCGACGAATTCCAGTGTTTCCGGCGTGTCGATGGCGGGCAGCGTATCGGGACGGGTGACGATGGTGGTGACACCACCTGCGGCGGCAGCGCGTCCGGCAGAGCGAAAGCTTTCCTTATGCCGTTCACCGGGTTCCGACACCTTGACGCCGATGTCGATAATGCCGGGGGCAAGGCACTGGCCGCCGCAATCGACCACATTGGCCGATTTGGGCGGCGTTGCGGCTGCGTCGAACACCTCTTTGATGACGCCGTCTTCGATCAGGATGGCACCGGGGCCGTCTGTCAGGGCGACCGGGTCGATCAGGCGGGCGTTGGCGAAGAAGGTGGCGGTCATTGCGGTGATCCAGGTGTTTTGGATGGGCGGTGTGTCATCAGCCAGCCACCCAGATGAGCAGGCCGACAAAGACGAACATGGCGATCAGGGCGTACATGGCGATCATGCCGCCGACACGGGCGTCTGATTTGGGTGGCTTGCCACCTGCTCCCGCCGCCGTCCCTTTTGCGCTTTCCGACGGCAGCGGTTCGAATTTCACGCTCGCGCCCTCTTCGGTATAGGTGCCGATCCATTTCAGCGGGGCGGTTGGTGTAATCGTGGTCTCAAATCCGCCGAAGGCTTGTGAGAGCACGATCAAAACCTGCCCGTTCATCGCATTCAGACGTGAGGCATGGGGTTTGACGTCTTCCTCGGCAACGCCCAGCCCCTCGGTCAGGTACCCTGCCAGCCCCAGCCCACCGAGGTTGCTGAGCGGGAAGAGTTCCACAAAATCGCTGTCCAGATACGTGACGCCCAAGGCGCGATTGATAGGTGCAGGTGTGTCCTCGTCCGGGCTTTGTGTAAAGCTCTCTGCCTCTTCGGCTGTCAGGTTGGCCATGAAAATGCGGATGACGCCGCGTTCGGTGGCTTTGACGTGAAAGGTCTCGCTCATGCCGTCACCTCTTTTGGTTTGCGGTTTGCGCGCAGGTTTTGCGCCAGAAGGTCCATCGCGGCCATGCGCACGGCGACGCCCATTTCCACCTGTTCCTGAATGACCGACCGGTTGATGTCATCGGCGATGGTGCCGTCGATTTCGACACCGCGGTTCATCGGGCCGGGGTGCATGACGATGGCGTCGGGTTTGGCGTGGGCCAGTTTTGTCGCGTCCAGCCCGTAGCGGTGGAAATATTCGCGCTCGGACGGGATGAAACCGCCGTCCATGCGTTCTTTTTGCAGGCGAAGCATCATCACGACATCGACGTCTTTCAGACCCTCTTCCATGTTCTCGAAAACCTCAACGCCGAAGTCAGCGACGCCGGATGGCATGAGCGTTGGTGGGGCAATCAATCGGATCCGGTTCTCCATCTTGCCCAGGAGCATGATGTTTGACCGTGCGACACGGCTGTGTGCGATATCGCCGCAAATCGCGATAGAGAGCCGATGCAGGCGCCCTTTGGCACGGCGGATTGTCAGCGCATCCAGCAGGGCCTGCGTCGGGTGTTCGTGTTTGCCGTCACCAGCATTCAGCACGGCGCAGTTGACCTTTTGCGCCAGCAGGTCGACCGCACCTGAATGAGGGGGCCTGACAACCAGCAAATCGGGGCGCAT
>CBDTVH010000429.1:0-2819 GCA_965363665.1 uncultured Yoonia sp.
ACATAGTAGGTTTCGCGCGCATAAAAGCTGACGTAGAATTTCTCCAGCCGCGGGCTGACCCCAAACAGCACGTCATTCCGTTCTGGCATGACGTCTTGCTTGAACGACCCTGCAGGATCGAACAGAACCCGCTGGCTTGCGTTGATCAGAAGGGAACTGTGCGCCCCGTTGTCGGAGCCCACGTTCTTCATTGTGTAGAGCGTCAGATACTTGGGGCCGGGCTTGCGGTGTATAGCGCGCGCCACCACGTCGTCCGGTGCCCAGACCTCTTGAACCGTGCAGGCGGAAAGCGCCAGCGGCAGGCCGATCAGAAAACTACGGCGTTGCAAGGCGGCTTAAACGGCGATCAGCGCCAGAAAGATCAGGAACACAACGAGTGCGATGACCGCTTTCGTCGTCATGCTCATGAAACCTTCAAAGGTCTTTTCCTGAGTGGTGATATCCATTTCGCCGTGTTTGTGCTCGGCCATGGTGCGGCTCCTTCGTCAACTGATTTCCTTTCGCATAGCCGATTCATTTGCCTCTGTCACGCGGTCACGTGGTCACATCATCTGTGTTGTGCGCAGGAAGGTGCAGGGGACCCGAAAACGGCTGGCATGCCGTTCAAACTTGCGGGCAAAAGGGCCAATGGTGGCTCTTTACGCAGGATCAGGCGCAGGGCGGGTTTGGCGCCGAAGTGAATAGTTGGCCATTGCCGAGCCGGTCTGGTGGCGCACAGCGCCAATCACGTGGTCAACTCTGTTCACCATCCAAAGCAGAGGCAAGTTGAAACCCGATCCGGGTCGCTTCGGGCTGGTCGATGTGCTTTGGGCTTGCCACAAGTGTGACGTTCAGCTGGCTGACATGCTGGATCAGTTGGGTGCGCGCCCCGCTTTCGCTGACCCCGTAATAGGTGATGATATCGGGATCATAGTACCCCAGTCCTTCGATCTTGATCACGCCGGTATTGCCGCCGGTCAGGCCTAGCCCGACCTCATGATCGCTATCCAGCTGCTTTTCAAAGTTCTGGATGTACATGATGATCCGCTCGTAGGCCCATTGTGCGGGGCTTTTCTGGTCCACCGGTTTCTTGAGCGCATCGGGGATCGTCTGTCCTGCGGCCTGTGTTTGCGGGTTTGTGTGAATCTCGTGACATTTTGGCAGAATGTCGTTTTCAAGCAGCTCCGCCGAGGTATCGATCTGCATCGTTGTTTTGCTCATAGGGGCACCGCCGTTGTTTCCTTGATTTCCTCCATAACGAAGCCTGCCGAAATATCCGACACAGAAATCCGTGATGTCAGCCGTTTGTAGAATGCGTCGTAGGCGGGGACATCGGCCACCCGCACCCGCAGCACATAGTCCAGATCACCGGTCATGCGGTAGGCGCCGACGATTTCGGGAAAACTCTGCAACGCCGCCTGAAACTGTTTGAGCCAGCCTGCGTCATGCGCATTCGTCCGGATCAGAACCATCGCTGTCAGTGGGACGCCAACGCTGGCCGGATCCACAAGCGCGACGCGTCCCTTGATGACGCCTGACTGTTCCATTGCCTTGATCCGTCGCCAGCAGGCATTGCGGGACAGGTTGACCGCCGCGCTGATATCATCGACTGAAAGGGTGGCATCGGTTTGCAGGTTGCGCAGGATTGCGCGGTCTATTTGATCTAATTCATGTTGCATGAGTGGGATATTATCCCAATAGGTGGCAGAATGACAGTGGCATTTGGGATCACTGGATGGCGTCTTTTGGCTAGTCTTTCCGAAAGCCAAAAAGGAAGCCTGCACATGTCTGACGCATCACGCCCCACAGATCGAAAAAACCCACTCGCGGCCATTTTCCTCGATCACCCTGCGACTGTGAACGAAACCTATTTCGAGCACATGCGCTTTGCCTTCGGTTTTGCGTTCTGGTTAGCCGCCGCGGCCGGTGCTGCCTTGGTCCACGCGTTCATTCCGGCGCTTTGTGAAACAACGGCCAGCCGTATCCTCAAGCGGTTGCATGCCCGGATCGAGGCGCGCCACTAGGTCGCCTGAAAGACCCACGCGCCGTCATCACGCAGTGTGCGTGTCGCGCGCCCTGTCTGATGCAGATGGTTGAGGTGGGCCACTGCCTCGACCAGTGCCAGACCGTATTCGCCCCGTCCGATCTTGCGCTTGAAAAGCGGCGCGAAGCAGTCGCCCGCTGTGCGTGGTTCGCCCAAGTAGTCTTGCAGTCGTCGCAGCGCCCCGTGGTGGTTCTCGATCAATTGGGTCAAACGCATGGGCAGGCCAGTATAGGGCAGTTTATGCCCGCCAAGCACCAGTTGATCGTCCCTTGCACCGGTCTGAAATTTCTCGCACGACCGTATCCAATCGCTGACCGGGTCGGCGTCGGGTTCGGTGGGGTAGACCCCAAGGTTAGGGCTGATCGACGGCAAAAGCTGATCGCCGCCAATCACCAGATTGTCGTCCCGGCTCCAGAAGGTCGCGTGTTCGGGCGCATGGCCGTCGCCCATGCGGATATCCCATGTGCGCCCGCCCATATTGATCGTGCCGCCTTCGATCAGTCGGGTGTATCCTTGCGGCAGCGGTGCCACGCAATCGGCGAAGTTGAAGGGGCGTTCGGTCTTGCGCTGCTCGAGTTCTGGCAGGGCCATACCGGCGCGTTTGTAAAACGCCAGCGCCTCGGGGTTGGGTACGTCCTGCACATCCAGCGTCAGCATCCGCGCCATCAGCCAGCCTGTGCGCGGCATGGCCAGCGTGGCACCCTGTTCCATGAACCAAGCCGCCAGCCCCACGTGATCGGGGTGATGGTGCGTCACGACAACACGCGCCACCGGTTTGCCCGCCAGTGGCCCGCGC
>CBDTVH010000430.1:0-2814 GCA_965363665.1 uncultured Yoonia sp.
CTGCTTTTCCAACACCGCACGCAGCATTTCCTTGGTCGAGGTCTTGCCGACAGAGCCGGTGATGGCTGCGATCCGGGCGTTTGTTCGCGCGCGCGCGGCACGGCCCAAAGCGCCCAGTGCCTGCAATACGTCAGGCACGACCAAAAGTGGCGCATCTTTTGGCACGTCGTCGGGCCTGTGCGTCACAATCGCAGCCGCAGCCCCTTTGTCGAGCGCCTGCGCCACAAACTCATGCCCGTCACGCACGTCCTTCAGCGCAACAAAGAGATCACCCTGCGCAATGGTTCGTGTATCTATCGAAACACCCTGCGCTATCCAATCCTGTGTCGACCGGCCACCCGTCGCCTCCGCCGCTTCGGCCGATGTCCAAAGTGCGGTCATATCCACCCCTCCAGGGCCGCGACCGCGACACTGGCCTGCTCCACATCATCGAAGGGCAGCACGGTATCACCGACAACCTGTCCCGTCTCATGACCCTTGCCTGCGATCAGCAACGCATCACCCGCCCCCAGCATATCAATGCCGCGCAAGATCGCCTCGGCCCGGTCCCCGACATCAGTGATACTGTCCGATCCACCCGCTCCAACAGCGCCTGCCATGACCGCCGCGCGGATTGTCGCCGGATTTTCGGACCGGGGGTTATCATCGGTGACAATCACGATGTCCGCGTTCCGCGCCGCAGCCGCACCCATCAATGGCCGCTTGCCCGCGTCACGATCACCACCCGCACCAACGATCACGATAATGCGGCCCATCACATGCGGACGCATCGCCTTCAGCGCGGTTTCCACTGCATCCGGCGTATGCGCGTAGTCCACAAAAACAGCGGCCCCGCTTTGGCGTGTCGCGGCCAGCTCCATCCGACCGCGTACGGTCGTGAGGTATTGCAGCGTATCAAATACATCCGCAGCTTCAGCACCTGCTGCAATGACCAGACCAGCCGCAAGCAAGACATTCTCGGCCTGAAAACCACCGATCAGTTCAAGCCGGGCCTGACGCGCGCGGCCCTGCCATTCGAACAACAGGTCTTGTCCCGTCGCATCAAAGCGCTGCCCCGTCAGACGTAAACGCGCCTCTGCGTGACGGCCCACGCCGATCACCTCTTGGCCACGCGCCGTGCAGATGGCCACTACTTCTTGCCCCTTGGGATCGTCAAGGTTGATCACGGCCACGCCATCTTCTGACAGGACCCGGTTGAACAGGCCCATCTTGGCATCGAAATACGCCTCGAATGTTTCGTGATAATCCAGATGGTCCTGACTGAAATTCGAAAACCCGGCGGCGGCCAAAACAACGCCGTCCAAACGGCGCTGATCCAACCCATGCGAAGACGCCTCCATCGCCACATGGGTAATACCGTTTTGCGCCGCCTCGGCCATGACGCGGTGCAAGGTAATCGGTTCTGGCGTTGTGTGCTTGAGAGGGTGATTCCACGCCCCTTCCACACCGGTTGTGCCGAGGTTCACACCGGGCAAATCCAGCTCTTCCCAAATCTGGCGGCAAAAGGTGGACACGGATGTTTTGCCATTTGTCCCGGTGACCGCAACTACCGTTTTGGGATGGGCACCAAACCATAGCGACGCGGTCTGCGCCAACGCCTGACGGGGATCTTGCGCCACAATGACCGCAGCATCGGACGCCGCCAACTCCGCGGCTGCAATCTGTGCACCCTCGGCATCCGTCAGGACCGCCCCGGCCTGCATGCGCAACGCATATTGAATAAATTCGCCCCCATGTACGCGCGCACCGGGCAAGGCTGCAAAGAGGAACCCCGGCTTCACATCGCGGCTATCCACGGCCAACCCGGTAATCTGCGCTTCGCGCCCACCCCGTGCCGTCAGCCCCAGTTCCGCCAGTGATTTCATTGCCCGCCCTCGCTTAGTTTGAGGTCAGTGTTACACCGACCTGCTGAGGCGTGTCCACTTGTGGTCGCAGCCCCAAAAGCGGCGCTGTGCGGCGGATCATTTCTGCGGCAATCGGCACCGCAGTCCAGCCTGCCGTGCGACGCGGTTCCGCGCCTGAATTTTCGGACGGTTCATCCAGCGTGACAACCAGCACATACTGCGGATCATTGACCGGAAACACCGATGCAAATGTCGCGATCACCTTGTCATCATAGTAGCCTGCACCGGACGTGCGGGGTTTGTCTGCCGTGCCGGTCTTGCCACCCACGGCATAGCCCGGCACCTCGCCAAATGATGCCGTGCCCCGTGTCACCACCTGACGCAGCATATCGCGCGCCCGGGCGCTCACGGCTTCGCTGACCACGCGCGGGCCCCGGTCGACCTGCTCGCGGCGCAAAAGTGTTGGCGTGATCCGCGTGCCACCGTTCAGCAATGACGCGTATCCCACCGCCAGATGGACTGGTGAAGACGACAGCCCGTGCCCATAGGAAATGGTCATTGTCGAAATCTCGGACCAGTTGCGCGGCAAGAGCGGTTTGCCGGTCGGGGCTTCGACCATTTCCAGCGGCGTCGGCTCAAGGAAACCTAAAGAACCAAGGAATTCACGCTGCCGTTCGGCCCCGATCTGCATTGCAATACGTGCCGTCCCGATGTTGGAGCTTTCCACGATCACGTCAGTGGCGCTCAGCTCTGGGCCGTAGTCATGAAAGTCGCGGATACGAAACCGGCCCCATGTCAGTGGCCCCTGCGTGTCGATCATGGTGTTCGGATTGACCAACCCCAGTTCCATCGCCTGCGCGACCGAAAAAATCTTGAAAACCGACCCCAGTTCATAAACGCCCTGCACCGCCCTGTTAAACAGCGGGCTGTCAGACTGATCGCCCGATGTCAGCACGCGTGGGCGGTTGTT
>CBDTVH010000431.1:0-2810 GCA_965363665.1 uncultured Yoonia sp.
TGCAGGCTGGCGGTCTTCTTCGGGCAGGTTTTCGTTGTAGATCCGGTCGACGCAAAGGGTGCATTTCTTCATCACCCCTTCCTTGGCGTCCAACTCGCGCGCGCCATATGGGCACGCCCATGCGCACAGACCGCAACCGATACAGTCGCTTTCGTTGACCAATACGATGCCGTCTTCGGCCCGTTTGTAACTGGCCCCGGTCGGGCAGACGGTGACGCACGGTGCGTCTTCGCAGTGCAGACAGGATTTGGGGAAATGGATCAGCTGGGCTTCGCCTTGGGCGGGCTGTACCTCGTAAGAGTGCACACGGTTCAGGAAGGTGCCGGATGGGTTTGCGCCGTATGCCTGTTGATCCGACAAAGGCGCGCCGTAGTTTTCCGTGTTCCAGCCTTTGCAGGAGACAACGCAGGCGTGGCAGCCGACGCAGGTATCAAGGTCAATCACGAGGCCAAGCTTCTTGGCAGAGGGTGGCGGCAGTTGGGTCATAGCAATGTTCCTTTGGAGAGGGCAGGAGCCTCCGGCGGGAGTTTTTGGGCCAAGATGAAGA
Source organism: uncultured Yoonia sp. (assembly GCA_965363665.1). Taxonomy (GTDB): domain Bacteria; phylum Pseudomonadota; class Alphaproteobacteria; order Rhodobacterales; family Rhodobacteraceae; genus Yoonia. The sequence goes on from CBDTVH010000431.1 coordinate 548, forward strand.
TGGGAGCGTCTGGGTGATTGGCGCTGGTCCGCGCATCAGCGTCCCAGGTGGCAATATACCAGATGAAGCTTCCAAGCGTCACAATGACGAAGGCGGCGATGATCATGAGCACTTGTCGGTTGGTCATTCGCCCACCTTCCATGCCAGTTCGTCTGGTCCTTTGCCGACTGGTGACTTGATTGTCGGCATCACGGGCTGCGCCTCGTTCGGCACGGTCGATTTCTCGATCTTTACGCGCAGGTCGAACCATGCCGCCTGTCCGGTGATCGGGTCAGAGTTGGCCCAGCGCAGCCCATCACCTTTGGGTGGCAAGAGTTCATGGATCAGATGGTTGAGAAGGAAGCCTTTGGTGGCTTCGGTCGCTTTTTCATCTAAAGCCCAGGCCCCTTTGCGTTTGCCGATGGCGTTCCATGTCCAGACTGTGTTTGCGTTCAGTGACGCCTGATGCGCCACCGGGACAACGATTTCGCCGTGGACGGAGGTTACCTTGGCCCAATCGCTCTCTTGAAAACCGTTTGCTTCCCAGATTTTGGTCGGCACGTAGAGTGGGTTATGGCCGTGAATTTGCCGCAACCATACGTTCTGTGTGCCCCACGAGTGGTACATCGCCATGGGGCGTTGGGTCAGCGCATGGACAGGGTATTCGTCCAGATCAATCTGGTCGTCCTCAAGCGGTCCGTACCAGATCGGCAGTGGGTCCATTGTCAGCTTGATCCGCTCGCGCAGGTGCTCAGGAGGTTGCCTTTCGCCGATGCCTTCGGCAGCGGCCTGAAACTTGCGCAGGGGTTCGACGTAAAGCTGGAAGATATAGGGCTGCACGACATCGTAGAAGCCCATCTTTACGGCCCAGTTTTGGTAATCCATGCTGAACGGTTTGTAGTAGGCGGCGTTTTCAGGGACGTGTTCGATCCAAAAACCACCGTTGTTGATGTAGCTTTGCAGCTGGCCGCCATTCGGTTCACCGCGACCGCCTTGCAGCTTTCCGTTTTCACCGATGCGCCAACCCGCGAGCGGGCCGATACCGGGTCTGCGAATGTGGTTGGTGATGTAGTCGGCGTAGTCCTCATATTTCTGGCTGCCGTCTTCGTTCACGAAGCCGGGCAGGCCGAGCCGCGCGCCAAGGTCGCAGAGCACCGACTGGAACCCACGCACATCGCGGTCCGGTTCGACCACCGGCCAGCGGATCGCGTCGGCCACGCCATCGGCTTCGCAAATCGGACGGTCGAGCAGCGAGATACAATCGTGCCGTTCCAGATAGGTCGTATCGGGCAGGATCAGGTCGGCATAGGCGACCATTTCGGACGAATAGGCATCAGAGTAGATGATTTTGGGGATCACATAATCGCCGTTCTCGTCCTTATCGGTCAGCATCTTGTGTACGCCGCCCACGTTCATCGACGAGTTCCACGACATATTCGCCATGTACATGAACAGCGTGTCGATTTTGTAGGGCACACCCGCATGTGCGTTCGAGATCACCATATGCATCAGCCCGTGCGCCGACATCGGGTTCTCCCAGGAATAGGCCTTGTCGATGCGCGTCGGGTTGCCTTCTGCGTCCAGCAGCAAGTCTTCGGGGCCTTGGGTATAGCCCAGATGCGGGCCGTCGAGTGCGGCGCCGGGGGTGACTTTGCCATGCGGTTTGGGATGTGCCGTTGCAGGCTTGGGGTAGGGCGGTTTGAAGCGCATGCCGCCGGGGACTTCGACGGAACCCAGCAGGATTTGCAGCACATGCAGCGCGCGGCAGGTCTGGAAGCCGTTGGAATGGGCCGAGATGCCGCGCATGGCGTGGAAACTGACCGGACGTCCGATCATTTTGTCGTGCTTCTTGCCGCGAAAGTCGGTCCAGGGGCGATCCAGTTCGATCGCCTCATCAAAGGCGACGCGCGCCAGATCGGCCGCCAAGGCGCGGATGCGCTGGGCGGGGATACCGCAGCGGTCGGCCACGGCCTCGGGGGCGTAGTCGTCAGAGAGGTAACGGTCGGCCATCTGATGAAAGACGGGGCGATGCGTGACACCCTTGGCGCGATAGGTGGTTGCCAGATCGGGTTCCACACCTTCGCCGTTCCACGGTGCCAGCTTGCCGGTGCGGCGGTCGATGACTTGTGGCTGGCCGTTTTCGTCACGCAGGAACAGTCCGAACTGTTCGGACTTGGGATCTTCGTTCACCAGAACAGAGGCATTGGTAAAACGGGCGAGGTAATCCAGATCAACTTTGCCCGCCTTCATCAGACAATGGACCATCGCGAGGATGAACAGACCA
>CBDTVH010000432.1:0-2802 GCA_965363665.1 uncultured Yoonia sp.
TGCAGATCACTCACGTTGGCCTGCAAATCAGTTTGCTTCTGGTCCAGTTCCTGAACAGACGCTTCCAGCGATGCAGATTCCTCGGCCAGTCGCGCGCTATCAGCAGACAGGGTCGCCATTGTGTCGCGCAACTCTGCTTCGGCAACGCGTGCCTCTTCCAGCCTGGTATTGGTGTCGTCCAGCTCTTGTGTCTGCTGTGCAATTTCTTCTTCAAGCGCTTGCTTTTGTGCGTCAAAACTATTGATCTGCTCTTCGAGCGGTTCGGCTTGCGACTGCAGATCGGCCAGACGCTGTTCCTGGGCTTGCACATCGCTGTCAAGACTGTCCTTGCGCGCCTGCGTCTCTTCCAATTGCGTGTTCAAGGCCTCTATTTCCGAACGTGCGCTTGTCTCTTGCGCTTGCAACTCATCCAATTGGGGTTGAAGAATTGCGATCTCAGTCTGCAATCCATCCAACGTGTCCAATGCCGCGTCGCGCGTTGCAATCTGCTGCTCAAGGCGCGTGATGTCGGCCGTCATTTCTTCTTCGGCGCGCGATCCTTCGACGGCGAAATAGAGAGCCAGGAACCATCCAAGGACAGCGATTGCGCCGATAATGTAGATTTTGGTGTCGACCGACGTCTTGGTTTCAGTTGCCATGGTGATCCTCCCTGATTTGTCGCCCGCGGGATCAATCATTGATCGTGCTGACCTAAAGGAACGCGGCAAGCGCAATCCGGTTCCTTGCAAGTTGCCGATTTTACGAAAGTATCAGGATTTTTCCGAAAAAGCAGAGCGCGTCAGCCGGATTGAAGCAATTGCGGGGTGGCAACGGAACGAAACGCCTGCTGCTTCGTTGAGCTTTTGAAGCACAAAATAAGGAATGTTTTGCCATGAAAGCTGGAACAATAATCGCTATAGTCGTCGTTATCATTGCCATTGTTTTTGGAATTTACTTTATCGACGTGGACCAGACCGAGGAAGGCAGTTTGCCTGATGTGGATGTTTCGGTAGAAGGTGGGGAAATGCCCGAATTTGACGCTGACGTTGGCGATATCGAGACAGGCACCGAAGAAGTCACGATCGAAGTGCCGACAGTAGACATTCAAAGCCCTGAAGAAGACGCTGCAGACGAAAATTGATCAAAAACGCGTTGCCCAGGCAAGCCGAAAAGCGCAGTGTTTGGGCAGCGCGCATCGACATGCGCCGGTTCTGGCTGCCTTGATTAATTCAACCAATCGCCCGCAGTCAGCGTTTCGATGGCGGCGGTGTAGTCAGGCGATAGGATAGCGGCCACGCCGCTTTCTTCAATCCGACGTATGTCGGTTTGAAGGTCGGCCGTCAGATCGGCCCCCCGTGACTGCCGCAGGATGACAAGTCGAATGCGCTTTTGATATTGTTCAACGATGCTTGCATATATTTGCGCATCATGCTGCCCGGTATCACCCACCAACACAAAATCAAGCTGTGGATTGTCCGACAGGATCGCCTTGATCGCATCGGTCTTGTGCGCATCGTGCGTGCCAGTGATGAATTGCGAACGGGACACGCCAAGGTCGCGCAGGAAGATTGGCCCGGCTGGTAAACCGCTCCGTGAAAAAATGGTTTGCAGGTAATGATGCAGGTTCCAAGGCGATGAGCTGACATAAAAGAAACCCGCGCCACGATCGGACAGCGCCTGCATCATGGCGACGGCGTCCGGGAAGACGAGCCGGGTATGCACATTCCCAGTCACAGAGGTCCACAGATTCCGCCATATGGAAAAGGCGCCGGTTTGCATCAGCGTATCGTCAATATCCGAAATCACGCCGACAGAAGCATCCTTTGACGAATAAACGGGTAGGTGAAAGCGTTGACCACTGTTGCCTACTTTGACCGCGATTGCACCGTCGTGGCTCATCAGATCCGCCGCAACGTTCAGTCTGAAAAACCCCTCCTCGTCCGTTTTTGTCACAGCGTCGCCGCTTGCCAAGCTCACTTCTACGTCCGCAAGCTCATCGGTTAGAAAAAGTCGCAGGAAATCTCGTGCATTGCGCCATCGTGACTGCCTGCCGTCCTTGGAAAGTGACGCCGTAGATGATAACACCCGCCCTCGCAGCACGATCCCATCGGGTGTCGTATAGCCGCCATAGGGATCGATCGCCGCATGATCGGTCACGGGCTGGCGGCGTGCTTTATCTATGGCCCTCTCGAACAGATGCGCGACCCGTGCGAGCCCTAGTTTCAGCGATATGCGTTTGGTGTTTTGCAACTGGGCCTCCGGTTGGTCCGTCTAGTAGCGTTGGTCGGTCTTTGCCAAACTATCAGAAACTGGCATCGGAATTTCATTCCTCATCGGGCCTGTCGTTCGCGCCCCTGTTTTCCATGAACCGGCTGAATGCCAGCACCGCCGCGGCAAGTGCCGCTGTCGTCAGCGCAAACAGTGTATAGCCTAATCCCGCTGCCAGCCCGACCGCACCTGCAACCCAAAGGCTTGACGCGGTCGCCATCCCGCCAATGGATTTTTCGCCTTGGATGATGGCACCAGCGCCCAGAAACCCCAACCCGCCGACGATACCTTGCAAGACCCGTGTCGGGTCGCCGCTCAGACCTGCCGCTTGCATATCCTGCCCCATTTCGACGGCAACAATTGTGAATATCGCTGACCCCAGCGCCACCATCATGTAGGTTCGAACGCCGACCCGTCTGCGCCTTACTTCGCGGTCCAGGCCCAATATTGCACCGGCAAGCATTGCCGTCAGCAGTCTGACGAACCAATCGACCTGGCTAAAGCCAAAGCCGATATCTGGTACCCAGTCGGTCACTTTTTGTTCTCCTTCGGCCT
>CBDTVH010000433.1:0-2794 GCA_965363665.1 uncultured Yoonia sp.
GCGCGCGACCGCCTGCCCATGCAGGATCATCATCTCCATCGTCACCCCAAGCGTCGAAGGCAGCCCATGCAACACCATGCCCACGTTGTCACCCACCAGTACAAAGTCGCAGTGTGCATCCATCATCTGCGCCATTGGCGTCGTATAGGCAGTCAGGCTGACCAGCGGCGTACCGCCCTTGGACGCACGGATATCATCCGGCATAGGACTGCGTTTTTTGGCAGTGGCGCTCATCTCAGGCTCCCTCAAAATTTGCATGTTCGATATCAGTGTGCCCATGGCGTTTCCAGCGTGAAGGACTTGATTTGACGAAACGTTGCGACAACAGTGATGGTAGCCATAGGGGTTACACCATGAAACACATCAAAACACTTGCCGCATCCACCGCCGTCGTTCTTTGCGCGTCAGCCGCATTGGCCCAAGACAGCATCACCGTCGCGATCCAGCTCGAGCCGCCGAACCTTGATCCCACGGGCGGGGCGGCGCAGGCGATTGACTCTGTGCTCTATGCCAATGTGTTCGAGGGCCTCACCCGGTTCGACGCCGATGGCGCGATCATCCGTGGGCTGGCGCAAAGCTGGGATATCTCTGACGATGGCTTGGTCTATACCTTCAACCTTGCCTCTGGCGTCACTTTTCACGATGGCACCACGATGGACGCCGAGGACGTCAAATTCAGCCTTGACCGCGCCCGCGCCGAGGATAGCACGAACGCGCAGAAGGTGCTGTTTGACGGGATCACTGATGTCACCGTCATTGACCCGCTGACCGTGCAGGTCACGCTGGATCAACCCAACGGCAACTTCCTGTTCAACATGGCCTGGGGCGATGCAGTGATCGTGGCCCCCGAAAGCATCGAAAACATCGCATCCAATCCCATCGGCACCGGGCCTTTCACCTTCACCGATTGGGTGCAGGGCGACCGGTTGGAACTGACGCGCAACCCCGACTATTGGGGGCCTGCCCCCGCCTTGGAAAGTGCCACCTTCCGCTTCATCTCTGACCCGACCGCAGCTTTTGCCGCCATGATGGCCGAGGATGTGGACGCCTTCATCGGCTTCCCGGCCCCGGAAAACCTGCCGCAGTTCGAGGCTGATCCCCGTTTCCAGGTTCTCGTCGGCAATACCGAAGGCGAGACGATCCTGTCCACCAACAACAAGATGCCTCCCTTTGATGATATCCGCGTGCGCAAGGCCCTGGCCCATGCGATCGACCGCCAGGCGATCATCGATGGCGCCATGTTCGGGCTGGGCACACCCATCGGCACGCATTTCGCGCCACATAACCCCGACTACGTAGACCTGCTCGCCAACTCACCATACGACCCCGACCTTGCCCGTGAACTGCTGGCCGAAGCGGGCTATCCCGACGGTTTCACCACCACGCTGAAACTGCCGCCCCCATCCTATGCCCGGCGCGGGGGCGAGATTATCGCCAGCCAGCTGCGCGCGGTAGGGATCGAGACCGAAATCACGAATCTGGAATGGGCACAGTGGATCGAAGAAGTCTTCACCAACAAGGACTTCGGCCTGTCCATCGTCAGCCACACGGAACCGATGGATATCGGCATCTACGCCAACCCTGACTACTATTTCCAATACGACAGCGAAGAATTCCAGGCTGTCATGGAAGCACTCAACGCCACAACAAACCCGGATGGCCGCAGCGAACTGCTGGCACAGGCGCAGACCATCATTTCAGAGGATTACGTAAACGGATACCTCTTTGAACTGGCCGTCGCGACAGTCGCCAAAGCGGGCATCGAAGGGCTATGGGTGAACCAGCCAACGGCGGCCGTCGATCTGACCGGCGTCAGCTGGAGCAACTAAGGCAATGCCCCCCGTCAAACCCTTGCGGGGGGCATCCGATCATGCAGCGCGGGTTTCAACCCGGCTGACCTTGATGATGGCCTTTGCCGCCTGCGCGGCCTCTTTGCCTTTCGTCACAAAATGCGCACGAAAGATCGCCGTATGATGATCGGTTTCCTGAAACTGATGCGGCGTCAGGCTGATCGACAGCACCGGCACTTGGGTATCCAGCCCCACGCGCATCAGCCCGTCAACGACAGCACTGGCGACAAAGTCATGCCGGTAAATCCCGCCATCCACCACCAGCGCCGCACAGGCGATTGCATCGTATTTGCCCGTCAACGCCAGCTTTTGCGCCAGCATCGGCATCTCGAACGCGCCGGGGACGTCATAGACCGTCACCTGCTGGCTGGGAATTTCACTCAAAAACCCATCAAGCGCCCGATCCACGATATCGGCATGCCAATTGGCCTTGATGAATGCAAACTGGGGAAGTGTCATGGTGTGATCTCCTTTTGGTTTCGACACGTCACCCAAGGCATCACACGGCACGCAGCGCACCCAACAGGCACACAACGCTCCGCATTCTCTTTCATCCGGACTATGACCGTCGGCTCAGGCGTCTCACCTGATCTGCTGACCCTTTCGCACGAAAGGCGCTCGCGGGCTCGTGGGATCCCCACATACCGCCGGTGGGGAATTCCGCCCCGCCCTGAGAATGGCGATGTTTTGGCAGGAACACTTGCAGCGGGCAAGGGCTATCGGGCATGATCCGTAACGTTCAAATTCGTCCAGCAGTGGACGAAGACGCGAAGGCAATCCATGTTCTGACACGCGATGCCTTTGCGCCCATGTGGTTTGCGGACGAAAATGACCAACATCTTCCCGCAAGATTGCAAGCAGACGGCGATCTGACGCTGTCCCTGGTCGCCGTCACCGACAAGATGCGCCGCTTCTTCGGGGCAACCCGGAGAAAACGCCCCAAG
>CBDTVH010000434.1:0-2785 GCA_965363665.1 uncultured Yoonia sp.
CATCACGCCTGCGGCCACGTTGGACAGCGTCCCTTGCAGGGCCAGACCAATCGCAAGGCCCGCCGCACCGATAACGGCGATGACGGATGTGGTCTGCACCCCGAACGTATTGAGCACAAAGAGAAACGCAAAACCGACGACCACATAGCGCGCCACATTGCCAAGGAAATTGAACAGCGTGATATCGAGATGCGCGTGTTTGCCGCCAATAGCCGTGATCCGTCGCCGGACCCAGCCCCCGACCAGAAAACCGACAAAAAGGATCGCAATTGCCGCCAGCACGCTGCCAACGGCAGATGCCAGAAATTCAAGTGTCAGCAAATCCGCGATGGTTTTCCCATCCCAGATCACGGTATTCAGCAGGTCTTCCACGTTAGCCCCCGGCGAGTTGATCCATTTTTGCGCCCAGTTCGGCGTCGAGCGCGCTTAGGCCATCTACGTCATGCGTCGTCAAGGTGACTTCGACCGTTTTATAGACGTTCGACCATTCGGGATGGTGGTTCATCTTTTCCGCATGGATCGCCGCCCGCGTCATAAAACCGAAGGCCTCGACGAAGTTCGCGAATACGAATTTCTTATGAATCGCCTCGCGGCCGTCCACCAGCGCCCAGCCATTTTTCAAAAGGGGGTCGATCTTTTCGGCACGTTCTGCGTCATTCAATTTGTCGGTCATTGGTGGTCCTCCATGTTGGATTTGCGAAATGGGCCATAGCTGGTCAACACTTCGATTTCATTGTCCACCGCGTCGCGTTCGGCGTCCAGATAGCGGGCGACGGCATCCTTGAACCCTGCATCACCGAACCAGTGCAGTGAATGGGTCGCAACAGGCAGATAACCCCGTGCCAGTTTATGTTCACCCTGCGCCCCGGCCTCGACCTTGGCCATTGCGTGCCGGATCGCATAGTCGATGGCGCGATAGTAGCAGACTTCGAAATGCAGGCAGGGGTGGTGTTCGATGCAGCCCCAATAGCGGCCATAAAGCACATCACGCCCGATGAAATTCAGCGCCCCCGCCACCGGCTGCCCGTCACGCATGGCCAGCACCATCAGCATGTCATCACGCAGCGTTTCGTGGGCAAGGTCAAAGAATTTCCGCGTCAGGTACGGCGTGCCCCATTTGCGGTTGCCGGTGTCCTGATAGAATACCCAGAAGGCATCCCAGTGCGCGGGCTTGATTTGATCCCCCGTCAGTTCAACAATCTCACCACCAAAGTCATTTGCCTGGGCACGCTCCTTGCGCATGTTCTTGCGCTTGCGGCTGGAAAGCGAGCCGAGGAAGGCGTCAAAATCGGCATAGCGGTCATTCACCCAATGAAACTGCTGTCCGATGCGGGGCAGCAGGCCCATTTCCTCGCCCGCAATTGCTTCGGCTTCGGTACAAAAGGTCGCGTGCACCGATGACAACTGATTATCCGCCGCAATCTGAACCGCGCCTTGGACCAGGGCTGACATACCCGTCACCTCATACCCCGGCCTGGTCAGGAACCGACGGCCTGTCGCGGGCGTAAAGGGCACCGCGATTTGCAGTTTGGGGTAATAGCGCCCGCCCGCATTTTCATAGGCATGAGCCCAGTTGTGATCAAAGATATACTCGCCCTGGCTGTGACCCTTGGCATAAAGCGGGGCGACCGCGATCACCGTATCGCCTTGTTTGGCGGTGATATAACGCGGCTGCCAACCCGACCCGGGGCCAACCGACCCGCTGTCTTCCAAGGCCTTGAGGAACCGATGGGTTGTGAAGGGATCATTGGGGCGCCCGTCCACAGCTTCAGGGCAGGCGCAGGCATCCCAATCGGCCGCGTCAATCGCGTTGATGGTCGGGTGTGCGGTAATTTCGATGGGTGCGTCGCTCATAGGGTGCAACTTGTGTGCATCCGGTGCGGCGTCAAGCCAGGTAGCCCTCGAATGTCACATTATCGACAATACGGCGCGCCTCGGCCTCGGCCTTGGACGACCGGATTGTCCACGTCAGGATACGCGCGCCCCGCGCCTTGAGTTCCGCCACACGCGGGCGGTCGAGGTCGGCAGCCTCGTGGCTGATGAAACACGCGCCCACGCGGTCATAATCAGGGATTTCGCGCAAGGTATCGCGCGTCCGCGCCGGAACCTCAGGCCAGAACATCGCTTTGTAGCTGGAGGTCACAAGACCGCGTGGAATATCAGGGGCAAGCTCTGCGCAAACCGCGACCGCGTGAGGATTGAACGACATCAACGCGACATCGCCCCGATAATCCTGCAATGCCGCACAGGTCGCAGCTTCAAGTGGCCCCACGTCCGGGCCCATCGCGCCGTCCTGATCCTTGATCTCGATCAGCAGCGGCACCCGGCCCGCGACCAGTTCCAGTACCGCCTCAAGCGAAGGGATCATCCCACCATCATCGGTCAATGCTATCGCCTCAAGTTCTGCGCGGGTGCGATCGCGCACTGGCCCGGCCTCACCCGTCAGCCGATCCAGCATATCATCGTGGAACACCATCGCATGACCGTCGCGGGTCAACTGCACATCTATTTCAATGCCGTAACCTGCATCCAACGCCGCCTGAATGGACTTCATGCTGTTTTCGACGCGCCCCGCCTTGCGATCATGCAAGGCGCGATGGGTGATGGGACGGGCCAGAAAAGACGCAGGCAGGGTCATTCGATCTCAAAAATGGCTTCGATCTCGACGGCGACACCAAAGGGCAGGCTGGCGGCCCTGACCGCAGAGCGGGCATGGCGGCCCTTGTCACCCAGTGCTTCGGCCAAAAAATCGGATGCGCCGTTGATGACCTTTGGCTGATCCTCG
>CBDTVH010000435.1:0-2783 GCA_965363665.1 uncultured Yoonia sp.
TTCACCATTGTCGGCGAATTCAATGGATTTCGGGAAAACGCCTATGTGGTCAAGACAACGCAAGGCGAAATCTTTGTGCCAGCGCACATGGTGACATGCGAAGGCGCAGACTGCCTTGATTTCGCATCAGACCGCGTGACCGACAGCTAAAGCAGCACGGCCTGCCCGGTCCGCGCGCTTTCCTGCGCAGCCAATCCCATGGCAATCGCCTTGGCACCATCGGCCAGGGTGACTTCGCCACGAACCACAGCGTTAAAGCGCTGATGCTGATAGAAAGTCGACCCGTTGTGGTCGCCCGCCTCCAGCAGGGTCGGGTCAACCGGAATCTCAGACACATAGGGGCCCTTGGGCGACCGTGGACTGATGATCATCTGCGGCACCGGTGGATCACCCAGCAGCTTTGGCCAGAACCGCCCCGGCCCCGGCACCAGCGCCTCGATCTTGCCCTTGGGGCCCACGGCGCTGATCTCTTCCTGAAATTTTGATCCTTCCGCGAACATGCATAGTTCCAGCATTGCGCGCGCACCCTTGGCGAAATCCAAGATCACGTAGCCATTATCCCAGATATCGGGTGCCTTGCCTTCATAGCGCTCATCAATATGGTTCAGCGACTGGCCCGCACTGGCCATCACACGCACCGGCTCGTCCTTCAGGATCAGGCGCATCAGATCAAAGAAGTGACAGCATTTTTCCACCAGCGTGCCGCCGGTTTTGGCGTTGAAGCGGTTCCAGTCCCCGACCTTTGGCAGGAACGGAAAGCGATGCTCGCGGATTGTCAGCATCTTGATCCCGCCGGTCGCCTGTTCCGCCTGCGCGATCAGCGCAGCGACGGGCGGCATATAGCGGTATTCCATCGCGACCCAGACAGGGTGCGGATAATCTGCAAACAACGCATCCAGCAGAGCCGCATCAGACGGATTGGTATAAAGCGGCTTTTCACACAAGATCGGCATTGGGCGGGTTGCCACGATCTGCTGCAATTGCTGCACATGCAGGTAGTTGGGGCTGACGATGACGACCGCATCCAATTGCGCAAACCCAAGCAAATCATCAAGCGATGCCGCAACATGCGCATCCCCTGCCAGCGTTGCCGCAGACGCGGCCAACTCTGCCACCGGATCATAGACGACAGACACACGGCCATGCGGCAACAGGTTGATATTCTGAATATGTTCGCGGCCCATCATGCCGCAGCCAATCAGGCCGTAGTTTACCGTATCCACGTCACTTAACCCTTACCCATACGAGAGATGTAGTTGGCGCGCTTGGCGTCATACCAGGTACGCGAAAACTCTGCCGGTTCTTTGGCGGCGGTCCAGCTGACCCGTTCAATATATCCCGCCGGGTCACCGGCATTGAGGTGAAACGCCTGCGGTGTCCAGTCGGGCATGGCATCAACGCCGATCCGATCTTCGACCGAAGCAATCACAAGACCCAGTTCATGGCGGTAGAAATGGTAAAGAGAGTCTGACAAATCCGCGACAGCGACCGCCTCGCGCTGTGCGCCATCCAGCCAGATCTCTTCCAGTGCAATCAGCACACCGTCCAAAGATCGCAAACGAATGATCCGGTGCCCCTCGGCATCACCCCCCAGGCGCGCAAAGCCTTCCGGCTTGGCCAAGCGGTCCACCGACAGCACCTTGGCGGTGGGTAATCCGCCCCCCTTCAGCAACTCCAGCCGGAAAAAGGCATAGACGGAGTCAACTGCGGGCCGGTGCCGCACATAGTTGCCCGACCCCTGCACCCGGTCCAGCAACCCCTTTGCTTCCACATCCGCCAGCGCCTTGCGCAGTGTGCCGACCGCCACACCCAGATCATCTGCCATATCCCGTTCCGGCGGCAGGCGCGCGCCATCTGCCAGATGCCCGGCAGCAATTTCGCGGATCAGCATTTCGCTCAATTGAATGAACTTCGGTAAAGCCGATGATCGGGCAGAGGTTTGCGCCACAGCGACCCCTCCCCGGGTCCGTGTGATAAATTGATACACTATTGTTGCACAGAAACTTGCATGCTAGGCAAGTGGAAAGACATAACTCCGGGGGAGGAGAATCAATGACCATCGTTCCGGTCACCAGCGCCGATCTTGATGCGGCTGAAGTATCCTGGTTTTCCGCACTTTGCTCTGACGATTATCAGTTCCTCGGTGTCCCGGACGGTGACCTGCGCTCTTCCTGGGAACATTGCCGCGACATCGCATTGACGGCTGAAAAGCAGGGGTTCCGCAACATCCTCGCTCCCTCTTCCTACCAGGTCGGGCAGGACACCCTGTCTTTCGTCGCTGGCATGGCCCCGCTCACCGAAAAGATCAATTTCCTCGCCGCAATCCGCTGCGGCGAAGTCCAACCGATCATGCTGGCCCGCACCATCGCCACGCTTGACCACATGCTAAAAGGGCGGCTGACGCTCAACGTCATCAGTTCGGACTTCCCCGGCGAAGTCGCTGAAAGCGCCTACCGCTACAAACGCAGCCACGAAGTCGTTGAAATCCTGCGCAGATGCTGGACGCAGGATGAGGTCAGCTACGACGGCGATATCTACCAGATCTCGAAACTCACGACAGATCCGGCGCGCCCCTACCAGCAAAACGGCGGGCCGCTTCTCTACTTCGGGGGCTACTCCCCTGCCGCGCTCGAATTGTGCGGCGCGCAATGCGACGTGTATCTGATGTGGCCTGAAACGACCGACATGCTGGAACAGCGCATGAAGGATGTGCACGAACGGGCCGCGGCCCATAACCGCACGCTCGACTACGGGCTGCGCGTCCACATGATCGTGCGCGACAC
>CBDTVH010000436.1:0-2779 GCA_965363665.1 uncultured Yoonia sp.
GCGTTTGACAAAGTCGATGGCCCGTAATTCGCGCAATAAAGAGCTGTTGAAGCTGATCTCATTGACCCGGTTCTCAATCGACTGGCTGTCGATCGGCAGCTCTTCCCGGTAGAGCGGATTGATATTCACAATTAGAATATCGTCCGGTAAGTCGCTGACAAACAACGGATAAAGTGCGGGGTTGCCGGTGTAGCCGCCATCCCAGAACGCCTCGACCTTGCCGGTCTGGGGGTCTTCAAACTCAACCGCCTGGAACAGACTGGGCAGGCAGGCAGAGGCCATGATGACCTCTGGCATGATCTCATCCCCGGTAAAGACGCGGATTTTGCCCGACCGGACGTTGGTGGCGCAGATGTGCAGCTCTGGGCCGTCTGTCGCGCAGACCGCATCATAGTGGAATTTCCTGACGATCTTGGCCAAGGGGTTCTGCATTGCCGGGCCATAGATATAGGGTGAAAACATGCGCGTGGTCATGTCGATCACCGTGTAGGCAGGGGAATATTTCAGCGCCTTGGCCCAGAACTCTGCCGTGGGTGCTGCTGCGCTGATCCATGGCGCGAACTGGGGGTCGGTCACATGGCCGATTTGCTGCCATAGCCATTCCAGGTTCTCGATGGCGCCTTCACGTCCATTTGCCACCCAACCGGATTTCAACGCCGCCGCGTTCAATGCCCCCGCCGACGTGCCTGAGATTGCAGCGATCTCGATGTCTTCCTCATGAAGCAACCGGCAAAGCACACCCCAGGTGAATGCGCCGTGCGCCCCACCACCCTGCAATGCGAGGTTGATTTTTTTCACAGTGCGGTCCAACCACCATCGACACTGATCGTCGTGCCGGTGATCTGTGCCGCATAGTCCGAACACAGGAAGGCGACGGTGCCACCCAATTGCTCGACCGTGGCGAACTCTTTCGAGGGTTGGCGCTGAAGCATGACATTCTTGATCACGTCCTCGCGCGACATGTTGTATTCTTTCATGGTGTCGGGAATCTGCGCTTCGACCAATGGCGTCAGCACATATCCCGGGCAGACGGCGTTGCAGGTGATGGGGTCCTGCGCCGTCTCAAGGCCAATGGTTTTCGTCAGGCCGACAATACCGTGTTTGGCCGCGACATAGGCTGATTTGTAAGGCGACGCCGTCAAACCGTGGGCCGAGGCGATGTTGATAATCCGGCCATAGCCGCGTTCGCGCATCCCTGTCACTGCTGCTGCCGTGGTGTGAAATGCGGATGTCAGATTGATCGCGATGATGGCGTCCCATTTTTCGGTGGGGAACTCCTGAACTGGCGCGACGTGCTGGATACCGGCATTGTTGACCAGAATATCGCATCCCCCCGCCTCTACGACCAACCGCCGGCAATCATCGCCCTTGGACATATCGGCGGCCACATATTTTGCCTCCACGCCGGTTACTTTCGCAATTTCCTCGGCGAGCGCGTGATCCTCATCGCGGTCAGTGAATGAGTTCAGGACGACATTCGCGCCCGCCTTGGCCAATTCGCGGGCAACGCCCAGGCCGATGCCCGAGTTAGATCCGGTGATGACGGCGGTTTTTCCTGACAGGGACATAATTTGGCTCCGATTCTGATGTATCGCGACTCACCATATATGCTGCACCTGCGAAAGCCACGTCACTGTGCCGATCGCCCTAAAAAAAACGCCCGCACAAGGCGGGCGTAAAGTTATTGAGGCAGGTTTCATACAGGCAAGAAACCTATCGAGCAGTGACTTCTTTATAAGCAATGCATCGCCCGCATCCAAGCTAAAAGTTTGAAAAGGTTGAAAACCCTCTTTACCATCATTCCCATAACAAAGAACAAAGCAGCAGGGGGCACCTGAAAATGACACTTCATTTCGCAAAACGGGCACGGATTGCAGCGACCGCAATCGCAATCGGTCTTATCGGGCATTCGGCCCTGGCAGAACCGCAGCATGGCATAGCTATGTATGGCGATCCTGCCCTACCACCTGATTTTGTGTCCCTGCCCTATGCAAACCCTGATGCACCCAAGGGCGGACAGATCGTCACCGCCGAGGTTGGCAGCTTTGACAGCCTCAATCCGTTCATCCGCAAAGGGTCGACGCCGTGGCAGTTGCGGTTCTTTTTGGGCGAAAGCTTTATGGGCCGCTCATTGGACGAACCGTTCTCACTTTACGGCGTTTTAGCCGAATCGGTTGAAACCGGACCGAACCGTGAATGGGTCGAATTTACCCTGCGCGAGGGGGCGGCATTCTCGGATGGCAGTCCGGTGACCATCGAAGATGTGATGTGGTCTTATGAGACATTGGGCACCGTCGGCCACCCCCGCTACCTGGGTTTTTGGGCCAAGGTTGAAAGCATGGAGCAAACGGGCAACCGCTCGGTCCGCTTTACCTTCAACGAGGCGGACCGCGAGCTTGCCCTGCTTGCCGGTATGCGCCCGATTTTGAAAAAGGCGCAGTGGGACGGCGTTGATTTCGCAGAAAGCACAACGGAGGTGATCCCGATTACATCCGCGCCGTATGTGATCACGGATTTCGAACCGGGCCGCTTTGTGTCGTTGCGCCGCAACCCCGATTACTGGGGTGCTGATGTGCCTTTCCGGGTCGGCACCAACAACATCGACGAAGTCCGGCTTGAGTTCTTCGGAGATGAAACCGCCGCCTTCGAGGCGTTCAAGGTCGGCGAAGTGAATTCCAACCGCGAATTCAACGTTGCCCGCTGGGAAAGTCAGTACAACTTTCCGGCCATCCAGAACGGTGATGTCGTCCTGTCGGTGCTGCCCCATCAGCGGCCCTCA
>CBDTVH010000437.1:0-2773 GCA_965363665.1 uncultured Yoonia sp.
GGGCGCAGGCCACGGTCAGCGGGCCGTACCCCTCAAGCGCGATCGCGACGACCATAAAGGTCGCACCCCAGATCAAGCCAAGGGTTGCAATGGAAAGCCAGTTTGCAGGGGTAGGGTGTTGTGTCATCGGTGCCTTGATCTCAGCCGTGGTGCAGCCTGCTGTCTTTGGGCGCTTCTGTCCGATCATGCAACCCGTCGTCGCGCGAAACGCGTGCAATCCGAAGACGGCTTAAAAAAGGCACCCACGGGTGTGGGTGCCTTTAAGGTATGGTGGATCATGATCCACCATACACGTCGATCAGTTTTTCGCCTTATCAACCATCTTGCCAGCCGAAATCCACGGCATCATGGCGCGCAGTTTTTCACCGACCTGTTCAATCTGATGTTCATCATTGATGCGGCGGGTCGCCTTGAAGTAGGGCTGCCCGACCGCATTCTCCTGCATGAAATCACGCACGAATTTGCCGGTCTGAATGTCTGTCAGCACGTCTTTCATGCGCTTCTTGGTCTCGTCATAAGGCAGGATGCGGGGGCCGGATACATACTCACCATACTCGGCCGTGTTCGAGATCGAATAGTTCATGTTCGCGATGCCACCTTCATAGATCAGGTCGACGATCAGCTTGGTTTCGTGCAGGCATTCGAAATAAGCCATCTCAGGCTCGTAGCCCGCCTCGACCAGTGTTTCAAAGCCCATGCGGATCAGCTCAACGATACCACCGCAAAGCACCGCCTGCTCACCAAAGAGGTCGGTCTCGCATTCCTCGCGGAAATTGGTTTCGATGATCCCGGAACGACCGCCTCCGATGGCAGAGCAATACGACAGGCCGATTTCCATCGCCTTCCCGGATGCATCGCGATCAACCGCCACAAGGCAAGGCACGCCGCCACCTTTGGTGTATTCGCCGCGCACGGTGTGACCGGGACCCTTGGGCGCCATCATGATGACGTCGACGCCGTCCTTGGGCTCGATCAGGCCGAAATGCACGTTCAGGCCGTGGGCGAATGCAATCGCCGATCCTTCTTTGATGTTGTCGTGGACGTATTTCTTGTACGTTTCGGCCTGCAATTCGTCGGGCATGGTGAACATGATCAGGTCGCACCATGCGGCGGCTTCAGCAATGCCCATCACCTCAAGGCCTTCGCCCTTGGCTTTGGCGGCGGAAGGGGAGCCTTCGCGCAGCGCCACGACAAGGTTCTTTGCGCCACTGTCACGCAGGTTCAGCGCATGGGCGTGGCCTTGGCTGCCGTAGCCCAGGATGGCCACTTTTTTGTCTTTGATCAGGTTCACATCGCAATCGCGATCGTAGTAAACGCGCATATTCGCAGTCCTTTGATTGGTTTCTGCCGTGCGTTATAGCGAAGGTCGCGTCGGATGTGAGTGATGATCTCTGAGTTTTTTTGGCAAGATGATGATTGTTATGCGTGTTAGTGTCATTTACGTGTGATATTATGCTTGATGATATTGATCGCCGCCTTTTGCGCCTGTTGCAGGCCGACCCATCCCGTGGTGTCCCGGAGCTGGCCGACGCCATTGGGCTGACCCCGGCACGGGTGACGCGCCGCATTGATCGTTTACGAGAAGAGCAGGTGTTGAAAGGCAGTCATGCTGTCATCAATTGGATTGCCTTGGGTTATGCCGTATCCGTGAGCCTGCGGATTACCTTGGACAAAACGGTTTCGCGTGCTTTCGATGATTTCATCGACGCCGCCCGAAAAGTGCCAGAGGTGATCGAGATTCAAACCTTTCTGGGCCGGGTCGATGTGCGCCTGTCACTGGTGGCAAAGGATTTGCCAGACTATCAACGCATCTACCGCCAACAGGTCCTGACCTTGCCCCATATCGCTGATATCGAAGCGTTGATGACGGTCGCATCGGTCAAGTCGGACGAAAGCCTGCCGCTATGACACTTGATGATCTGGATTATGCGATCCTGCGCGCGCTGACCACAAATGCGGATCAATCAACGACGCAGTTAAGCCGGAAGCTGGGGTTGAGCCAGCCTGCCACATGGCGGCGCATCCGGCGTTTGCAAGAGGTTGGGGTGATAGCGGGCCGCAGGCTAACGCTGGATGCGGAAAAGGTCGGGTTTGGCGTTACGGTGTTCCTTGGGGTGAAGCTCGCCACAAAGGGCCGCGTCAGCCTTGAAGATTTTGAGCGGGCGATTGGCGCAATCCCCGAAGTGCAGACGGTGGATCACGTTCTTGGGCTTTACGATTATCGCCTGCGCGTTGTTGCCCGCGATCTGGCGGATTTCGAACGCGTGTTGCGCCGCCGGATCATGACGATGCCGGGGGTGGGAAATGTAGAGGCGAATGTGCTTTTGTCCGAAGAACGCAGGCCAGGACCGATCTAGCTGTTCGGCCCCGCCAGTTTGCGCCCGGCCTCTTTAACGGCAAAGGCTTTCATATCGGCACCATGCGCGGCCAGAAACGCGCGTACACGGTCGGGATCGTGTTTGGACAGCTCGCGCAGCCACCACGCGATAGCCTTTTGGATGAACCAGTCATGGTCCGTCACATAACCGGCGGCCCATCTTAAAATCCGGTCGCGGATCGCCAGATCGGCGGGCTTCGGGTGGTTTTGCTTGGTCCAGGGAAGCGTCATGACCAATGCCGCACGCCGGGTCCACATGTGATCGGATGTCGTCCAGCTTTCAACCTCATCCAAGCGGGACGGGTCCGCGACCAACCGCTTTTGTCCCGCGATGCTAACATGATCGGCGATGGCCCAGGCATCGAAATCAGGCACCCATGACACGATCAATGCCCA
>CBDTVH010000438.1:0-2766 GCA_965363665.1 uncultured Yoonia sp.
GTGGCCGAGGCTTTGGCCGAACCGGTGCAGCAAATCTGCGAGGCTGTGATGACCGCTCTGGAAGCGACCCCGCCCGACCTTGCTGCCGACATCGTGGACCGTGGTGTCATGCTGACAGGCGGTGGCGCATTGTTGGGCCAGCTTGATCTGGCGCTGCGCGAACAGACCGGTCTGGCCATTTCCGTGGCCGACGAGTCACTCAATTGTGTTGCATTGGGCACAGGCCGCGCACTGGAATATGAAAAACAGCTGCGGCATGTGATAGACTACGACAGCTAATCCAACACGAGGGAATATCCGCCCTTGGCACGCGACAAGAACAGCGAAGACTTCATCGGCCCGATCCGCAGACTGTTGGTCGGGGTTCTGGTGTTGGCGTTGGTGGGCTTATTTCTGGTCTGGCGGATCGACAGCCCGCGCGTCGAGCGGATGCGAGCGGCCGCGATTGACGCGGTTGTCCCTTCCTTCGATTGGGCGATGGCACCGATCACCGGCGCGGCCAATCTGATCAGCGATTTTCAAAGCTATCAGCAACTGCGCGCACAAAATCAGGATTTGCGCCGCGAGCTACAGCAAATGAAAGCCTGGAAAGAAGCCGCCCTGCAGTTGGAGCAGGAGAACGCCAAGCTGCTGGACCTCAACAATGTGAGCCTTGATCCGCAACTGACCGTCGTGACTGGCGTTGTCATCACCGACAGCGGGTCACCGTTTCGACAGTCCGTACTGGTGAACGTGGGCGCACGCGATGGCATTATTGATGGCTGGCCTGTGATGGACGCGATTGGTCTGGTTGGACGTATCGCGGGCGTCGGGCAGAATACCAGCCGTGTGATGCTGCTGACGGATACATCCAGCCGCATCCCGGTAACTATCCAGCCCTCGGGGCAGAAGGCAATTCTTGCTGGTGATAATTCGCTTAACCCACCGTTGGAATTTCTGGAAGACACCGCCCTTGTGCGACCCGGCGACAGGGTCGTGTCATCCGGTGATGGTGGTGTGTTTCCCGCAGATTTGCTGGTGGGTCAGGTTGCGCTGGATACCGATGGCAGGTTTCGTGTGCGGCTGGCCGCAGATTATCAACGGCTTGAGTTTCTCCGCGTTCTACGGTCGCAACCCCACGAAGACATCGCGGACCCTGACGACCTGTTGACACCAGAGGCGGAATTCTTCGGCCCTGCCGGGATCAACCCGGCCGCACTCAGCACATCGGAACTGACGGATGGCTGAACGCAATGATAGCAAGACATGGGTGCAACGTGGTGTGTTTATCCTTTTGGCGTTCGTGCTGATCGTCGTGGATCTTGTCCCGCTGGACATGCGCCCATCGCTTTGGGTCGCCCCTGACCTGCTTTTGTTGGCAACGCTGGCATGGGTCGTCAGAAAACCCGCATACACCCCTGTCGTCGTAATCGCAGTGGTGTTCTTGATGGCTGATTTCCTTTTCATGCGCCCCCCTGGGCTTTGGGCCGCACTCGTCGTCATCATGACCGAGATGATCCGGCGTCGGCATCGCGAATTCCGAAACATGCCTTGGCTGGTGGAATGGGGCACAATTGCCTTTGGTATCGTAGTCATTACAATAGCAAACCGGATCGTGCTTGCGCTGGTGATGTCCCCACAGGCCCCTTTGGCTCTTTCTTTGATCGAGATGACGGCAACAATTCTTGCATATCCAGTGGTTTTGCTTGTGGCGCATTTTGTCTTTCGCGTTACACGCACATCACCCGGTGAAATCGGCAGCAGAGGGCAAATTCTATGAAGCGGCCGCCCAAGGATATCATAGCAAGTGCGCGGATGATCAGCCGTCGTGCTTTGATCATGGGTGGCGTGCAGCTTGGTGTTGTCGGTGCGCTTGGATGGCGCCTGCAATCCATGCAGGTTGAACAGGCCGACCAGTTCCGCCTTTTGGCTGAAGAAAACCGGATCAATATCCGCCTGCTTCCGCCGTCGCGCGGACTGATCTTTGATCGCAACGGCATTGCAATTGCTGCGAATGAGCAAAACTATCGCGTCGTCATGGTCCGCGAAGATGCAGGTGACGTGGGCGAAGTGCTGGCAAAGCTGACCCAGATCGTTGAGATCGACCCCAATGATCTTTCGCGTGCGATGGAGGAAATGCGGCGCCGCTCGCCTTTTGTGCCGGTTACGATCGCCGATCGTCTGTCATGGGAAGATGTCGCGCAAATCAATCTGAACACTCCCGCCCTGCCCGGCATTCAGGCCGAAGTCGGCCTGAGCCGCGTTTATCCATGGGGTGCTGATCTGGCCCATGTCGTGGGCTACGTCGGTCCGGTCAGCGACTATGACCTTGGCCGGATCGATGACCCTGATCCGCTGCTTCAGATCCCCAAGTTCCAGATCGGCAAGACCGGCGCAGAGAACAAACTGGAGAAAGCACTTCGCGGCAGCGCAGGCACCCGCCGGATCGAGGTCAATGCCGCCGGCCGCATCATGCGCGAACTGGACCGGCAGGAAGGGGACCCCGGCAAAGACATCCAGCTGACACTCGACAGCCGTCTGCAAAGCTATGTGCAGGCGCGCATGGATGGCGAATCTGCGGGCGCCGTCGTGATTGATCTGGAAAATGG
Source organism: uncultured Yoonia sp. (assembly GCA_965363665.1). Classification (GTDB taxonomy): domain Bacteria; phylum Pseudomonadota; class Alphaproteobacteria; order Rhodobacterales; family Rhodobacteraceae; genus Yoonia. The sequence goes on from CBDTVH010000438.1 coordinate 2,589, forward strand.
CGATCTGCGGGCCATTGCCTCTGCCCCGGCCTTTGACCCCAATCTGTTTGTGCGCGGGATTTCGGTGGCCGACTGGACCTCATTGAACGAAGACAAGTATCGCCCCCTCGCGGCGAAGGCAGTGCAAGGTACCTATCCGCCGGGATCGACCTTCAAGATGGTTACCGTCATGGCCGCG
>CBDTVH010000439.1:0-2763 GCA_965363665.1 uncultured Yoonia sp.
CGGGCTTGCCGACGGAATTGGTCATCTGGCCCCGGTGATGAAAGAACGGTTTGGCGAAAAGGTCAGGTTCCGCCGTTATGAACAACGCCGACCGCTGCTTGCGCGGTTTGGTGCGCAGATTGTGGATGATGCCGTGGCTGGCATTGAAGAGCGCGCCGCTTTTGCGAGGTTTGGTCTGTGATCATCAAGGCGATCTTTGGCTTTCTGGCCTTCATGCTGGTCCTGGCGATGTTCGGGAAATGGCGTTTTCCGGGACAACAGCGGCTGGCCAATGCCAAATGCCCTAAATGCCTGCGCTACAGGATCGGCAAAGGGCCGTGCCAATGCGAGAAGCCGCGCAAATGAAGGCGCTTGTTACGGGAGCAGGGGCGCGGTTGGGGCAGGCGATGGCCCTTTATCTGGGCAAGCGCGGTTATGACGTGGCCGTGCACTATGCCAACTCAGAGACCGGCGCGGCAGAGACCGTAGCCCAGCTTGCCGCGCTGGGACGGAGCAGCATAGCTTTGCGGGCAAACCTTTTGGACGAAGAAGAAACGCAGGCCTTGGTTGGTCGCGCAACAGATGCGCTGGGCGGTCCGCTGACCTGTCTTGTGAACAATGCCTCGATCTTTGAATATGACAATATCGAAACGGGCACCCGCGAAAGCTGGGACCGGCATCTTGAGTCGAACCTGCGCGCGCCTTTCGTGCTGACGCAGAATTTTGCGGCTCAAGTCCCCGACCCGGAAACGGATGAGTGGGGCGAACCCGTGGCGACGGGTCTGGTCGTCAATATGCTGGATCAGCGCATCCATAAACTGACGCCTGAATTCATGAGCTACACAATCGCAAAGATGGGGCTGTGGGCCATGACACGGACGACAGCACAGGCGCTTGCGCCGCGCGTGCGGGTGAATGGTATTGGTCCGGGACCCACTTTGCAGGGGCATAAGCAAAGCAAAGATCACTTCGACAGGCAACGAGCAGCGACCGTTTTGAGGCGTGGCGCGAACCCCGGCGACATCACTGCAGCGCTGGGATATTTCCTTGATGCACCTGCCGTCACGGGCCAAATGCTTGCGGTTGATGGGGGTCAGCACCTCGCGTGGGAAACGCCTGACGTGCTGGGCGTTGAATAGACCCTGCGTCAAGTTGTGCACCTAGGCCACCGCCCGTTCACGAAACTGTCACAAAGGCCCTATTTTTCAAGGCGTTAACTAAATCTCAATTAAAATAATTAGACTTTTCAATACCTTAAGAAACTGCCTATTTTTTATGCAAAACAACGAAGCCAGCCAAATACAACGAAAAAATCCACCTGTCAGGGAATAACCCACGGAGTTATCCACAGAAACCGTGGATGCCTTTTCTCTTGTCCCCGGTGCGTTACCATTGCAGCCAAACGAGAATCACAGATCGCGACAATGACCGAGCAGCCGACCAAAGAACCAAAGACCGGATACGATGTGATCCACGGATATCTGCGCACGCTGGACAGCTCACCGGGCGTTTACCGCATGCTCGATGGCGACAGCCGTGTGCTTTATGTGGGCAAGGCCCGCAACCTCAAGGCGCGCGTGTCGAACTATGCCCGCCCCGGCCAGCATTCCCCACGCATTGCGCGCATGATCAATGAGACCGCGTCGATGATGTTTCTGACCACGCGCACCGAAACCGAGGCGCTGCTGCTCGAACAGAACCTGATCAAGCAGTTGAAACCGCGCTACAATGTGCTGCTGCGCGACGACAAGTCATTTCCCAACATTCTGGTCGCCAAGGACCACGCCTTCCCGATGATCAAAAAGCATCGCGGCGCCAAGAAGCAGAAGGGCAATTACTACGGCCCCTTCGCTGGGGCCGGGGCGGTCAACCGCACACTCAATCAACTGCAACGCGTCTTTTTGCTGCGCAATTGCTCGGACAGTGATTTTGAGTCGCGGACGCGCCCGTGCCTGCAATACCAGATCAAGCGCTGCTCTGGCCCCTGCTGCGGGCTGATTTCGGAAGAGGACTATGACGCCTCCGTCCGCGACGCCGAAAAGTTCCTGCAAGGCCGCACCAAAGGCATTCAAGAGGCGCTCGCCAAGCAAATGCAGGACGCCAGTGCAGCGATGGAATTCGAACGCGCCGCCGCCCTGCGCGACCGGATCAAGGCGCTGACCCAGGTGCAATCGGCCCAAGGTATCAACCCGCAAAACACGGCAGAGGCCGATGTAGTCGCCCTGCACCGTGATGGCGGGCAAGCCTGCGTGCAGGTCTTCTTCATCCGCGCCAACCAGAACTGGGGCAACCACGATTATTACCCGCGCGTCAGCGGCGATGAGGATCCGTCCGAAGTCATGGAGGCCTTCGTCGGCCAGTTCTATTCCAACCGCGAACCGCCCCGCATGCTGATCCTGTCACATGGGTTGGACAACGACGACCTGATGGCTGACGCATTGGCCGAAAAAGCCGAACGCAAGGTCGAGATCATTGTCCCGCAACGCGGTGAAAAGGCCGAACTGGTGCAAAACGCCCTGCGCAACGCCCGCGAAAGCCTTGCGCGCAAGATGTCCGAAACGGCCACCCAAGCGCGCCTGCTGAAAGGCGTGGCCGAAGCTTTTGATCTGGAAAAGGTCCCCCAACGGATCGAGGTCTACGACAACTCGCACATCCAAGGCGCCCATGCGGTCGGTGCGATGATCGTCGCGGGCCCTGATGGGTTCGACAAAAACCAATACCGCAAGTTCAACATCCGTGATGACAGCCTAACCCCCGGCGACGACTTCGGCATGATGAAAGAGG
>CBDTVH010000440.1:0-2762 GCA_965363665.1 uncultured Yoonia sp.
ATCCGATTTCATGAACGTCATGATGACGCGCGGCTTTCTGGCCGACTGCACGGATTATCAGGGGCTGGATGAGGCGCTGAGCAAGGGCGTGGTTCCCGCCTACATCGGCTTTGATGCAACGGCGAAATCGCTGCACGTGGGATCGCTGATCCAGATCATGATGCTGCGCTGGCTGCAAAAGACCGGGCACAAGCCGATCACGCTGATGGGCGGTGGCACGACCAAAGTGGGCGATCCATCTTTCCGTGCCGATGAGCGCCCTTTGTTGGGACCAGAGCAGATTGACGACAATATCGCTGGTATCAAGCAGGTCTTTTCGGCCTACCTGACCTATGGCGATGCGCCGACCGACGCGATGATGATCAATAACGCGGAATGGCTGGACGGTCTGAATTACCTTGATTTCCTGCGCGACATCGGGCGGCATTTCTCGATCAACCGGATGCTGTCGTTCGAAAGCGTGAAATCGCGGCTGGACCGCGAACAATCGCTGTCGTTTCTTGAATTCAACTACATGATCTTGCAGGCCTATGACTTTCTTGAACTGAACCGGCGCTATGGCTGTTTGCTGCAAATGGGCGGATCGGACCAATGGGGCAATATCGTCAACGGGATCGACCTGACGCGCCGCGTGCTGGATCATGAGATCTATGGCCTAACATCGCCACTGCTGACCACCAGCGACGGAAAGAAGATGGGTAAATCGCAGTCAGGTGCTGTCTGGCTCAATGCGGATATGTGCAGCCCGTATGAATTTTGGCAATTCTGGCGCAATACGACTGACGCGGACACCGGACGGTTCCTCAAACTCTATACTGAGTTGCCGATTGAGGAGTGCGACCGCCTTGGCGCGTTGGAAGGGTCTGACATCAATGCGGCCAAGATCATACTTGCCAACGAAGTGACGACCTTGCTGCATGGGGCTGAGGCTGCACAGGCTGCAGAGGCGACAGCCCGCGAGGTGTTTGAAAAAGGGGGCGTCGGGGATGACCTGCCGACCCTGACGCTCAGCGCTGATGACGTGGGTGAAGGGATCTCAATCGTTCAGCTTATTGTGAAGTCCGGCCTTGCCAAAAGCGGCAAGGAGGCCAAGCGCCTGATCGCCGAGAACGGGGCCCGGATGAACGACGCCCCGCTGACCGAAGCAGGGCTGATCATTGACGCAGCCGCGCTAAGCGCACCGATCAAGCTGAGTGCGGGCAAGAAGCGGCATGCACTTGTGCAGTTGGGTTAAAGCAAAAGCAGGTCCACAAACAGGATCGTGACAACGACCGGGAACGTCATGATCACCGCGATAAGTGCGGCACCCAGCACGGTTGGGCGCGGCGCGGGTGCGCGCACACCAGATACGGAATTTGATTGCTTTGTCATGGGCGCTTTAACCGCGATTTAGGTTTCAGATGGCTTAACGAGTGCGATGAAACCTGAAATCGCCCTGCCCTTGCAACAACACCCAAATTTTGCGGCAGCGTTGCAGCGATTGGGTCGCTCAGTGGAATTTGTCGATGTCGAAGGTGCCGCGCCGGTTCTGGCTGTCCGTCAATGTGGGCAACTGATCACCTCGCGTGGGCCTGTCTGGCGGGATGCCGGGCAAGCAGACCGGCTGCGCCGCGCAGGTTTGCGCCTGATCAACGCCGATGCACCGGGTGACACGGCACTGCGGACCGCCGGGTTTCGACGCCTGATGAGCAACGCACATGTCGCAGAGCTTGGGTTGATGGGAATGTCAGACGACCGGCAAAGGGCGATGAAGCCGAAATGGCGTCATGCGTGGCGCGGCGCTCAGATTAAGCAGGTCACATTGCACGAAGAACGCTACTGCGCGGACACCCATGCATGGTTGCTGAAGGCTGACCTGTCACAACAACACCGCAAACGGTTTCGTGGTCTGCCGCATCTGCTGATCAACGCTTATGCCGCAGGACATCCGAAATCCGTGCGCGTTCTGACGGCCTATGCCGGCAACGAACCTATCGCGGCGATGCTGTTTTTGCTGCATCACCCCGTCGCGACATACCACATTGGCTGGACGAACCCGCAGGGCCGCGCCTTGTCAGCGCATCACCGGATGATCATGGACGCCGCTGACCGTTTTGCCGACCTCGGGTTTCGCCGGATGGACCTCGGCTTGGTGGATACCGACACCGCGCCCGGCCTTGCGCGGTTCAAGATTGGAACGGGCGCGAAGGTGCGACCTTTGGGTGGCACATGGCTGCGCATACCGGGCTGCTGATGCTGGCCTGTGCAGAACGCGGGTGCTACGCTTTGACAAACAGTATCAATCGCTGATCAGTAGCAGTCGACAAGAAAGCAGAGGCCAGCACACGACCACCTACTTCGTCTATGACGTCTTTACCGCCACGCCATTCGGGGGCAACCAATTGGCCGTATTCCCCGATGCCAGCGGCTTGCCGGATGACAAACTGCAAAGCATCGCACGGGAGTTCAATTTTTCCGAAGTGACCTTTGTCTATCCACCCGACGAACCCGCGCACACAGCAAAGGTCCGTATTTTCACGCCCACAATGGAAATTCCCTTTGCAGGCCACCCCACAATCGGTACGGCGATGGCCTTGCACGATGAAGGGCATGATGGCCCGATGACGCTGGAACTGGGCGTCGGTCCGATCCCGTGTACAGTCGCGGACGGGTCAGCCTCCTTCACCATCGCAGCACCGCTGGAACGGGTTGCGACCCCTGAAATTGCCCTGGTTGCCGCTGCATTGGGCCTTGCACCGGATGCAATCAACACCAAAACCCAC
>CBDTVH010000441.1:0-2761 GCA_965363665.1 uncultured Yoonia sp.
TGGTCATGCTCGTGACCTTCGCAGTTGCGGCGATGGGCGTTCTGATGGCGCTTTTGCAGATGGTTCTGAATTTCCTGGCGCACCGCGGTCCAGTTATGCGGTTGCGTCTGAAGTGCCGTCTTGAACTGCCCTGTTCCGCCACGGTGGCCCGCCGACAGTGCGCGTTGCAGCCGCAAAGCCGGCGTGGTCGGGTCTTGACCGGGCCCGTGGATGAAAATGGGTTCTTCAATGTCGCCGTTGCGTCGCATCACGTGGTTGATCCCGAAAATCCGGACCAGCCCTTGATCGTCAAAGTCGATGCCAAGGTCCTGACCGAAACCGAGAACCAGCATGACGTCATGATCGTGCTGCCCAATGGTTCTGTCACGGTGACGTCGCAGACTTTCGCACCAACCGCGCAGGGGTGCCAGATCGAAGTGACTGATATGCCCGGCGATTTTACCGCAGGCATGCACGCCTTGTTCTGGTTGACCGACCAACAGGCCGATAACCTGACGGAAATGTCGGATATCATTCTGGGCCATGACGCGCGAGCGAATGGTTTGGCTCATGGCGTGTCTCTTTTGTCGGTCGCAGGCCTGATCCTGTGGCCGCGCGATCCGGTCGCCAGCCGCGCCGAATAAATCCTTTCAATTTGTCTGGCTGTGACACTCCGCTCGGTTGACCCTGTGGGGTGTCAAAGGTATGCAGCTTGCAGCCAACAGACGGCGCGCCTGTGCGTGCGCCGAGCCGAAAGGAACACCCCTTGCAGGAAATGCTACTCGAATACCTGCCGATCATGATTTTTCTGGGGCTTGCGATTGCGCTGGGCCTCATTCTGGTTCTTGCCGCCGCCATCGTCGCGGTGCGCAATCCCGACCCTGAAAAAGTATCGGCCTATGAATGCGGATTTAACGCCTTTGATGATGCACGGATGAAGTTCGATGTGCGCTTTTATCTGGTCGCGATCCTGTTCATCATCTTTGACCTTGAAGTCGCGTTTTTGTTCCCCTGGGCGGTCGCATTCCAGGACGTCAGCATGACAGCCTTCTGGTCGATGATGGTGTTTCTGGGTGTGCTGACCATCGGCTTTGCCTACGAATGGAAGAAAGGGGCGCTCGAATGGGAGTGATGACTGGAACCTCCGTTGGTGCCGATAAAGAACACGGCGCACAGCTGATTAACTCCGAGTTGCAGGACAAGGGTTTCCTTGTCACTTCAACCGCGGATATCGTAAATTGGGCGCGCACCGGCAGCCTGCACTGGATGACCTTCGGTCTGGCCTGCTGCGCGGTCGAGATGATGCATACATCCATGCCGCGTTATGATCTGGAACGGTTCGGGACCGCCCCGCGTGCATCCCCGCGTCAATCCGACCTGATGATCGTGGCGGGCACGCTGACCAACAAAATGGCCCCGGCGCTGCGCAAGGTCTATGACCAGATGCCGGAACCGCGCTACGTGATCTCGATGGGCTCCTGCGCCAACGGCGGCGGCTACTATCACTACAGCTATTCCGTGGTGCGCGGCTGTGACCGGATCGTGCCGGTTGATATCTATGTGCCGGGCTGCCCGCCAACAGCAGAGGCGCTGCTTTACGGAATCCTACAGCTACAGCGTAAGATGCGCCGGACAGGGACGATTGTGCGATGACTGAAGCCCTACAAGAACTCGGAACGCATCTTGAGCTGAAGCGCACCGACTGCGTGTTGTCATGGGACGTCGCCCATGGTGAGCTGACGGTCACCGTGGCACCCTCGTCATTGGTCAGCTTCATTGAGTTTCTCAAGAACGACGCGACCTGCAAATTTTCGTCGCTGGTCGATATCACCGCCGTCGACTACCCCAGCCGGACCAAGCGGTTTGACGTCGTCTATCACTTCCTCAGCATGTATCAGAACCAGCGCATCCGCCTGCGCGTCCAGATCCGCGAAGAAGACATGGTGCCTTCGATCATCTCGGTGCATCCGTCGGCCAACTGGTTCGAGCGGGAAGTCTTTGACATGTTCGGCATCCTGTTCTCGGGCCACCCCGACCTGCGCCGTATCCTGACGGATTACGGGTTCCGCGGGCATCCGCTGCGCAAGGACTTCCCCACGACGGGTTATACCGAAGTGCGCTATGACGAAGTGCAAAAGCGGGTCGTCTACGAACCTGTAAGCCTTGTGCAGGAATACCGCCAGTTCGACTTCATGTCACCGTGGGAGGGCGCGGAATACATCCTGCCGGGTGATGAAAAGACGGAAGAGAAAGCTGGCTGATGGCCGCCACGGCACCCCTGAAAGGATCATGCCTTTGTGGGGCATGTACTTTCACCGCGATACCGGTGGGCGACGGGGCAAATGTCTGTCACTGCGAAATGTGCCGCAAGTGGTCGGCTGGCATGTATATGGCCGTGGACTGCGGTGACAGCGTGATATTCGATGATACCACACATCTGGGTACTTATCGCGGCAGCGACTGGGGCGAGCGCGTCTTCTGCAAGCTTTGCGGCTCTTCGCTGATTTGGCGGATGCAAGATGGCAGCGGGTCTGGCGTCTCCATGCAGGCCTTTGATGACCCATCGCAGTTTGTATTGAAGATGCAGTGGTTCATTGACAAGAAGCCCGACAATTACGCGCTTGTGAATCACACGGAGACAAAGACGCAGGCCGAGTGTTTTGCGATGTTCGCACCGCAGGGGCAGGGTGGATGACCGCGCCAACCCTACTTTACTGCGTCGGTGCCACAAAAGCCGGAACAACCTGGCATAGAGCCAGGAAAAAACCGACTATACTGTACA
>CBDTVH010000442.1:0-2756 GCA_965363665.1 uncultured Yoonia sp.
CGCCACCTGAACTGATCACGGATGCCTGCGTCTTCAACGTGAACGGCATCTAGACCGAGAACGCGTCAGCCCATTCGGGGTGCTTGCGACGCTGCGCATTCACAAACGGGCAAAGCGGGACAATTTGAAAGCCCTTGCTGCGCGCATCTGCAATCATCTCGCGCCGCATCATCAAGCCAATTCCTTCACCCTCACGCCCACTGGCGACTTGGGTGTGGTCTGCGATGACCAACTTGGGGGACATCACCGAATAGGTTAGCTCGCTCTCACCGGACGGGTGCACTATATAATAGCGTCCCTTGGTGCCGTTTTCTTCGTACATGACCGATAGGTCAGACAATCGTGGCTTCCGTGGCAGCGCGCAACTCATCCTCGGTCACGCCTTCAGCGGTTTCAACGATCTTGAGACCACCCTCGACCACATCCAACACACCAAGGTTTGTAATAATGCGGTCAACGACACCTTTGCCAGTCAACGGCAGCGTGCATTCTTTCAACACCTTGCTGACGCCGTGCTTGTTTGTGTGATCCATCACGACAACAACGCGACCAACCCCTGCGACCAGATCCATCGCGCCACCCATGCCCTTGACCAGCTTGCCGGGGATCATCCAGTTCGCCAGATCGCCGTTCTCGGCCACCTCCATTGCGCCAAGGATCGCCATGGCAATCTTGCCACCCCGGATCATGCCGAAGGATTGCGCACTGTCGAAGTAGGCGGGTTTGGGTAATTCGGTAATCGTTTGCTTGCCTGCATTGATCAGATCAGCATCCTCTTCACCTTCAATCGGGAAAGGACCCATACCCAACATGCCGTTCTCTGACTGCAAGGTGACTTCGATCCCCTCGGGAATATAATTGGACACCAAGGTCGGAATCCCGATTCCAAGGTTCACATACCAGCCGTCTTGCAATTCCTGCGCGGCACGGGCGGCCATTTGATTGCGATCCCACATCCTATGCGCTCCTCACTGTGCGTTGCTCGATCCGCTTTTCATGATCGCCTTGGATCAGGCGGTGCACGTAGATGCCCGGCAAATGAATACAGTCCGGGTCAAGTGACCCTGTCGGTACGATTTCTTCCACCTCGACCACACATATTTTGCCGCACATGGCGGCAGGTGGGTTGAAGTTGCGGGCGGTCTTGCGGAACACGAGGTTGCCGGTTTCATCCGCTTTCCACGCCTTCACGATGGAAAGATCAGCAAAAATGCCTTCTTCCATAATGTAGGTTTCACCATTGAAGTCTTTATGCTCTTTGCCTTCGGCAATCACAGTGCCCACGCCGGTTTTGGTGTAAAAGCCGGGAATACCACAGCCGCCAGCGCGCATACGTTCTGCCAGCGTGCCTTGCGGGTTGAACTCCAACTCCAATTCACCCGACAGATACTGGCGCATGAATTCGGCGTTTTCACCCACGTAAGAGCTGATCATCTTTTTGACCTGACGGGTTTGCAGCAGAATACCGATGCCAAAATCGTCAACGCCTGCGTTGTTCGACGCAAAGGTCAGATCCTTGGTGCGCGCATCCCTGATCGCAGCAAGCAGCAGTTCGGGAATACCGCAAAGGCCAAAACCACCAGCGGCGATAAACATGCCGTCGTGCAAAAGCCCATCAAGGGCCGCGGCCGCGTTGGGGTAAATCTTCTTCATCAGCATACTCTCCGGCGTGGTTTCGACATGTTGTGCCGCCCAAGCCAGAGAGAGTCAACAAAATGCCGCGATGCAGAATGACGGCTAGCTGGCCTTCTTTGCAGCAGGCTTTTTCTTCGCTGCCGTCTTTTTCTTGGCCGGGGCTTTCTTGCGTGCCGGTTTCTTCTTGCCGGCCTTCTCGGCGCGTTCGTCAATCAAATGCACCGCTTGTGCGAGCGTCAGCTCGGACGGTTCGATCGTGTCAGGGATTGTCGCGTTGATTTTTTCCCATTTCACATAAGGACCATACTTGCCGTCAAAGATATTGACCGGTCCGCCAGCTTCGGGATGTTCACCCAATTCACGAACTGGAACCGCGGCCTTGCCGCGCCCACCGCGAGAGGCGACTTTTTCGGCCAGCAACTGCACTGCGCGGTTCATCCCAACGGTCCAAACCTCATCAATGCTTTCAAGGTTCGCGTTCGTCCCGCCGCGATGCGATGTGCTTTCCGCGTGTTTCAGGTAGGGGCCGTAGCGGCCGATATTGGCCCAGACCGGCACACCGTCCTCAGGATGGGGGCCAAGTTCGCGGGGCAGGGACAACAGCATCAGCGCCTGATCAAGTGTCACCTCTTCGGGTTCCCAATCAGCGGGGATGCTTTGGCGCGGTGGTTTTTTGTTGTCTTCTGTCACTTCGCCGCGTTGGGCATAGGGGCCGAAACGCCCTTTGAAGATGCGAATTTCATCACCTTCATCCGTGCCCAGCAATTTACCCTCAGGCGGAATGGCCGACGCCTCAGCCTCCGGGTTTGGCGGACCGAAGGGCCGGGTATAGCGGCATTCAGGATAGTTTGAGCATCCGATAAACGCGCCGCCGGACCGGGCGGTGCGCATAGACAACCGGCCAGCACCACAGTTGGGGCAAAGGCGCGGGTCGCTGCCGTCCTCTGTTGGGGGGAACAGATGCGGCTCAAGCACCTCGTTGATTTTTTCCAGCACCTCGGTAATGCGCAGGTCGGCGGTTTCCGCGATGGCGGCAGAGAAATCGCGCCAGAACTGGCTAAGAACCTTCTTGTAATCAGCCTCACCGGCACTGACTTCATCAAGCTGGTTTTCCAGATCGG
>CBDTVH010000443.1:0-2750 GCA_965363665.1 uncultured Yoonia sp.
GAGAGAACCCGATCGGCAAAACGATCGAGCGGGCGGACGAGGAGTGGACCGTCAATCTGGCGCGAAGTCTGGGGGCGAAGTTAAGCTATGTCGCGGTCGGTACTGAAACCGGTCGTGATGCGGGTTTCGACGCCTATGCCCGGATTGAAGGGGTATCCGAACCAATGCCCCCGATCCTTCAAGGCGCGGTGCAGGCCTGTCTTGATCAGGCCATGTCGATCGCTGCAAAGATCGGGATCTCAGGCACTGCGCGTCTTGTCCACAGCGGCGATGAAGTGAAGGCGGTGTGTGATGCCGCGCGGGCGCAGAACGCGGACCTCGTCGTGATCCGCAAACGCAAGTCGGGCCTTGTGGAACGATTGCTAGGTGCATCGGCGTCCGACACGCTTGCAAATGGATGCGGCTTTGCCGTCCTGTCTGTGGGATAGGCCGATACCGGGTCAATTGAAGGCTGGGCATTGCCCTGCGGGTTCCCGTGGTTCGCTGCCACGTCCATTGACCGTGATCTGACGGGCCAACGCATCGGTTCGCATATTGGCGTCCGGTCCCACATGTCAGGTGTCGCTATCCGGGAACGACGCCGCTGACAGGCGATTGATATTGGTCAATGGACATCCCCGTTTGCATGCAAGGCTGTTGCGCGATGGCCGGCAAGCAAGGAAGGCTTCAGATGACCGAAGAACGCATCAAAAAGTCCATTCAGGACGCTAATATGCCTGACTATGACGCAATGCGCGCAGGCTTTGACTGGGTGGATGCACAGGCGCAACTTGATGGGCTGCCCGGTGGCCACCTCAACATCGCGCATGAGGCGATTGACCGGCATGTCGCGGCGGGCCATGGCGACCAGATCGCCCTGCGCTGGATTGCGAAATCGGGTGAACGGACAGACTATACCTATGCCGATCTGGCGCATCGTACCAATCGCTTTGCCAACGTGCTGCGCGAGCACGGGCTGCAAAAGGGCGACAAGGTTTATGGCCTTCTGGGCCGCGTTCCAGAGCTCTATATCGCGGCCCTTGGCACGCTGAAGGCGGGCTGCGTGTTCTGCCCGCTGTTTTCCGCCTTTGGCCCTGAACCCATTCAGGCGCGGATGCAGATCGGCGGGGCCAATGCTCTGATTACATCGACCCGGCTTTACAAGCGCAAGGTGGCGGCTATTCGCGACACGGTGGAGACGCTGAAGCACGTTTTCACGATCGACGGCGATGGTGCAGGCACCACCGATCTTGGCCCCTTGATGGAAGCCGTGACAGACACTTTCGAAACGGCAATGACGGGGCCGGAAGACCCCGCCCTGCTGCACTTTACCTCGGGCACCACAGGCAAACCCAAGGGCGTCGTTCATGTGCATCAGGCGGTCGTGGCGCATCATACAACCGGTCGCCTCGCGCTCGATCTGCGCCCGGGCGATGTCTATTGGTGCACAGCTGACCCCGGCTGGGTGACGGGCACGTCTTATGGGATCGTTGCGCCGCTGACCAACCGCGCCACCATGATCGTCGATGAGGCGGAATTCGATGTGAACCGCTGGTATGACATTCTGAGCGCCGAGAGCGTGAATGTCTGGTACACCGCCCCCACCGCCATCCGCATGCTGATGAAAGCGGGGGCCGAGGCGATTGGTAACCAAACGTTCCCTCACCTGCGCTTCATGGCGAGTGTGGGTGAGCCGCTGAATCCCGAGGCGGTTGTCTGGGGCAATGAGACGTTCGGCATGCCCTTCCACGACAACTGGTGGCAGACCGAAACGGGCGGCATCATGATTGCCAATTACGCCTCCATGGATGTGAAACCCGGCTCTATGGGCAAACCCCTGCCGGGCATCGAAGCAGGGATCGTCGAGGTTGATGGAGATCAGGTCACTGAGTTGACCGATCCCATGGCCATGGGCGAGTTGGCCCTGCGCCCCGGCTGGCCGTCGATGATGCGCGGCTATCTGCATGAAGAGGCGCGCTACAAGAAGTGCTTCAAGGGTGGCTGGTATCTGAGCGGTGATCTGGCGATGCGTGATGCCGACGGGTATTTCTGGTTTGTGGGTCGTGCCGATGACCTGATCAAAAGCGCGGGCCACCTGATCGGCCCGTTTGAGGTGGAAAGCGCGCTAATGGAGCACCCGGCCGTGGCCGAGGTTGGCGTGATCGGCCTGCCCGATGACACCGCGGGCCAGATCGTGAAGGCATATGTTGCCCTCAAACCCGGTCATGAACCCACTGAGGATCTGCGCCTTGATCTGATGGGCCACGCCCGCAAGCGGCTTGGCCCCGCTGTCGCGCCCAAGGAAATCGCTTTTCGCCAGAACCTGCCCAAGACCCGCAGCGGCAAGATCATGCGCCGCCTGTTGAAAGCCCGCGAAATGGGGCTGCCCGAGGGCGATATCTCGACCCTGGAAAGTGATGAAAAATGACCGTGACCCGCACCAAACCCCGCCTTGATACCGCCCATGTCCGCGAGCTGCTGCGCCAGATGATGCGTATTCGCATGTTCGAGGAAAAATGTGCCGAGGCCTACACCCAAGAGAAAATCCGCGGCTTTCTGCATCTTTATGACGGGGAAGAGGCGATTGCGGCGGGTGTCATTCCGCTGCTGGAAGATCAAGACCGTCTGGTCGCCACCTACCGCGAACATGGGCATGCTCTCGCGCGCGGGGTGCCGATGGGTGCTGTGCTGGCTGAAATGTACGGCAAGGCCAATGGCTGCGCCGGGGGGCGTGGCGGGTCGATGCATCTGTTTGATGCAGAGCGGAATTT
>CBDTVH010000444.1:0-2749 GCA_965363665.1 uncultured Yoonia sp.
TGGAATTCACCCGCGGGTGTGCCGTCCTCTTGCCTGATGTCGAAAACCAGCCGTTTTTCCTTGATCGACAGCCCAAGTTTATAAGGTCCCGGCGGCACTTCGCGTCCATCGCGGGCCGGAAGGGCAAAGCTGTTGTCTTCCAGCAGATCGAACATAGCAACCTTACGCTCTTGATCAATTTCAGGCGTGGGTGGCGGCAGATTGCGGTCGTCGATATCAATGTGGATGATCTGGCTCATGTATCACCTCTGTTCAAACGATCCAAACGGGCGCGCACCGACAGACCATGCGCCTCAAGACTTTCTGAAATCGCAAGGCGCTCTGCCGCGGGGCCGATGGCCGCCAAAGCGTCGGGTGTCATGCGTGACAGGGTGGTGCGTTTGATAAAGTCCATAACTGATAAACCGCTTGAAAACCGCGCCGACCGGGCCGTCGGTAACACATGATTGGGACCGCCAATGTAGTCACCAATCGCCTCGGGTGTCCAACCCCCGATGAAGATCGCTCCTGCATGGGTGATCTTTTCGGACAGGGCGTCGGCGTCGGCGGTGCAAAGTTCCAGATGCTCTGGCGCAATACGATCCGACAGCATGACAGCCTCATCAAAGTCCTTCACCGTGATCACAGCGCCGAAATCGCGCCAGCTTGCCCCGGCAATGGCACGGCGCTCCAGCGTCTCAAGGCGTTTTTCCACGGCGTCTGCAACCGCCTGCCCGAAACCCGCATCATCGGTGATCAGGATCGACTGGGCACTTTCGTCATGCTCGGCCTGGCTCAGCAGATCAAGTGCGATCCAGTCGGGGTCGTTGTCCTTATCAGCAATCACCAGAATTTCGGACGGGCCCGCGATCATATCAATGCCAACCTTGCCAAAGACACGCCGTTTGGCCGCCGCCACAAAGGCATTGCCCGGCCCGGTGATCTTGTCCACCGGCGCAATCGTTTGGGTTCCATAGGCAAGGGCGGCAATCGCCTGCGCGCCGCCGATCCGGTAAATCTCATCCACGCCAGCGATCCTGGCGGCCAACAGCACCAGCGGATTGGTCAAGCCATCGGGCGTCGGGACGACAATCGCCAAACGCTGCACGCCAGCAACCTTCGCGGGGATGGCGTTCATCAGAACGGACGAGGGGTAAGAGGCAAGGCCACCGGGTACATAAAGCCCCGCCGCTGACACCGGCGTCCAACGCCAGCCAAGCGTGGCACCTGTCTCATCAGTCCAGGACGCATCATCGGGCATCTGTTTGCTATGGTATGCGCGGATGCGCGCAGCCGCCAATTCCAACGCGGCACGGTCCGCGTTATCTACTTTGGCGCATTCCGCTTCTATCTCAGCGGCGCTGAAGCGCATTGTTTGCGCCGTCAGTTCGAGCCGGTCAAACTTGGCCGTCAGCTCCAGCACCGCTGCATCGCCACGTGCGCGCACATCGGCGATGATCTTGGCCACGACATCATCCACATCCGGGCTGTCTTCGCGCTTTGCGCCCAGAAGGGCGGCAAATCGAGCCTCAAAGTCGGTGTCAGTAGTGGATAGAAACTGTGGCATCACATCACTCCTCGCAAGGCCACGACATAGCGGGGCGGGCAGGGCGCTTCAATGGTGTGTGGGTAGGGAATTAATCGGGGTGCGACGGGGCCTTGTTGGATGGGGCCACGTATGGTCGGGTCACATCGCGCAAAATAACTTCCAGCGCCTCGACCTCAAGCGCGATCACACCGTCGCCGGCAAGGGTCAACTCAACCCGGCCAGTCCCATCCTCGCCCGGCGTGAACGCCATATCGAGCAGTGAAAACACCATATCGGGATCAGACTTATCAACGCCCTGGGACTGCACCTTCATCACGTCTTCAAACGCCAAAACAGCCTGCACACGCTCATAGCTGCGCTTGCGGGCCTCGGCATTGGGGGCATCCTCCCAACGAAACCGGTTGAGCAGGATGGCAAAGCGCCGCGTCTTGCGGTCCCACCGCATTTCCGCCGCAGGAAACACGGCGTCCTGCGCAATGGCGGCCATCACGGCCAGATCCTCGGCATCCAATGCTTTCAAACGCAACGGCGTTTCGCGGCCATCTTCAAATCTGGCATCTTCGGTCATGCTGATACCCGCTCAATTCTGGCGCCAACGCCGCTGAGTTTCTCTTCGATATGTTCATAGCCACGATCGAGGTGGTAAATCCGGCTGACGGTCGTTTCGCCCTCGGCCGCAAGCCCCGCAAGGATCAGTGACACAGACGCCCGCAAATCGGTGGCCATCACAGGGGCACCCTTCAGGCGATCAACACCTTGCACGGTCGCCACACCACCATGCACTTCGATATCCGCACCCATCCGGATCAGCTCCGGGGCGTGCATAAAGCGGTTCTCGAAAATCTTCTCTTCCAGCACCGACTTGCCGTTGGCGGTACACAGCATCGCCATCATCTGGGCCTGCAAATCAGTGGGAAAGCCGGGGAATACTTCCGTTGTGACATCAACCGCGGTCGCACGATCCGTACGACGTTTCACCTTCAAACCATCTTTGGTCTCGGTCACATCGACACCAGCGGCATCCAGTTTTTCAACAAATGATCCGACCAGATCAAGGCGACCGCCCAAACACTCTACCTCGCCACCCGCAAAGACCGGGGCGAGCATATATGTCCCAAGCTCAATCCGGTCAGTCACCACCGGATGGGTAGCTGCACCCAAACGATCAACGCCCTGAATTGTAATCGTGCTGGTGCCTTCGCCGTCAATCTGCGCGCCCAT
>CBDTVH010000445.1:0-2740 GCA_965363665.1 uncultured Yoonia sp.
CCGCCTTGTCGCTCCCCGGAATTTCCGCGATTGCCCGCGTTCGCAGCGTTTCCGTTATTACCCCGGTTCGAGGACGCATTAATGCTGCGCGCCAAGGATGAAACAGACTGGCCCATGTCGCTGCTATGGGAAACCTGCTCTCCGTTCACACCGTTGACAAGAACTTCGACGACGGACCCATCATCGCGTTGCAGCAGCAAGCGATAGGTCATCCGGCCATCAGATAGAAAGCCACGAATATCGATCACAGCGCCGCCAAAATTGGATGCGGCATCCGACACCACGGTCTCTGCGCTAAGTACTTGTTGTTGGGCGACCAGCTGTCGCATCTGCCCTTGAGATAGCTCAAGCACCTCAGCCGCGGCGCTCAGAGGCAGCACGCCCAGCGCGGAAGCAAAAATCAGGGCCTTAAGGTGCGTGCACATTTCAGTTTGATGCTTTCTTGGTCAGGTGAGGCGCGAATCTAGGCCACAAGCCCGTGTATTTTGCATCTCTTTTCGATGTCAGACAAAACGCTGTCAACGCTTGGAAAGGGAGAATGCCCAGAACCTGAAGCCTGCTTGGAGTCACCCCGCGTGTGATCGTCGTCACGACGATTTGTATCATCTGGCATTTCTCTCAGCAGGCGCACGTAAGCTGCAGACATCAGATCTTCTCCTCTTACTCATCCAACTGACGCGATTCTTCAAGATTCGCGTGCTCTCCATGAAAATGTACCGCAACGCTTATGAACTGCCTTGAAACGTAGTATTAATGTTTTGTTAATGTTTAGAGGCGCCTGAGAAATGGCCCGGATTGGCCTTCTGCAGAACACCCTGCAGGCAGTAACAGCAGCAGTATTGGACCATGGACACCGGCGATCAGCGAGCCGCAGGGCCGTAGGGCGATGGAAATTCCGACTGCCAGGTTGCAGGGGCTTTAGGGTCCGTTGCCTGGACTATAGCGCCTCTTGTGCAGTCAATAGGCGCGGTTGGTCCGCCAGTCGGCGGTCAAGAAACACCTTCGCGGCCCGCGCGCGTTGCGCGACGATCTGGCCACGGCCAAGCGCCACTTGCCTGCTGATCCCATGTGCAACACAGGCGGCATGATATGCTTCGAATTTCGGTGCGGCCAACGGATCATCCAACGCGCGGCCGGAATAGATAATCGTGGCTTCGCGGCGTTGGCCGTTGTCAATAATCGTACCGGACATTGGAATGTCCGAGCGATAGTCGACACCCCTTTCGCGCTCGACCCAATGCAGATAGGTTGATCCGCTGTCGAGGTTTAGGTTGCAGATCAGGGCGTCATCGGCATGCAGTCGCGCCCAGATGCTCTCTGGTCCAAAACAGACCTGACCAATATCCGCAGTCAGGGCTTGGGCTTTTCCACCGGTTGCAACAACCGACAGCATCGGATCGGCAGAGCGCGCACCCTGGCCTGATGTGATCAACCAGTTGCCCATGCCTGACGTGGTGGACAGGCTCTTTTGCAGATCAAAGACCTTTGCGTCCTTGTCCGACCCAAAGGAATACGTGAATACCGGCAGCACCAGTGTGCCGTCAGAACCCAGCACTTCGGCAAAGCAACCCAGCATGATTTGGATCAGATCATCCATGCCTGCCGCACCCTCGACCCTGCCGAAGAATGCGATATTGGCGTGGCTGAATACGGTCATCCCCGGTTCAACGCCAGCCGCGCGGAGGGCCGCAATAATATCGGTGCGGCTGATCATGCAGCCCCTTTGAGTTCGTTGATCACCTCGACAAGCCCAAAGATTGTTTGCAGGCGGCGGTCCTGAAAGGCCTCGGGCGTGAACGTGAAACCGAACTGCGCTTCGGCATCAAGCAGCAAGTTCATCAATGCCATTGAGTCAAGGCGCCCCGAAGTAAACAGATTTTCGGCCAGTTTCCGATCATCGGCAAGCGCGGCAAATTCCGGGTCGACACCCTCTACGTATCCTATGGCCCAAGTTGCGATCTGCGTCATTCCGGGCGCCCTTAGTCTGCGACAATCGCGACGGCCCGAACGGGCGATCCATCGCCGCCGTCGATCGGCAGAGGCAGCGCGGACAGAATGAAGTCTCCGGCCGGGATACTGGCCAGGTTCACAAGATATTCCAGGATCGCAACGCCATTTCCCAGCAGGATGGTGTGGTTGGGTGAATCCTTTTCGCTGCCACGCCCGTTGCGTGGATCGTCCGGCATCGGCGCATCTGTCCCGATCAGCCTGACACCCTGGGCCACGAGCCATTCGCAGGCCTCCTCTGACAAGTAAGGGTGATGCGAATAATACTCGAGGTTGTTCAGACGCCTGTCCCAGTCGTAGCGAAACAGGATCCGGGGTGGAAAATCCGCACCGATCCGTTCCTGTATCATCTCAAGTGTGACCTCCGTCTTGTCGGGAAGATCCGAGAAATCAAGCACCCGCGCCGGGCCATAGTAAATCTCGGGATCCGTGTTTTCGATGGTCTCGCCGCCGGGCACGAAATGACGCGGCGCATCAACGTGGGTACCGGTATGTGTGCCCATCACGATCTTGCGCGACTCGCGCCCTTCGACATGGAACCGGCCCAGTTGGGTAATTTCGACCACCGGGTGCCAGTGGACAGGAAAGGTCATAATCCCTTCGCGCAGGGTCATGGTGAGGTCAATGATCATGTCTGCTGGTCTACCAATTCGATGATGGGCCCGTGATCGGGCTGCGCCAGAGTGATCCGGCTGTTTTTTCCGTTGACAGGCAAGCTAAAAGAAACGGTTTT
>CBDTVH010000446.1:0-2739 GCA_965363665.1 uncultured Yoonia sp.
CACGCAGAACCTGACCGAGACCTATGCCGTGGCCGACCTGAGCGCGGATAATGATCTGGCGGAAATCGTCAACGTGGCCGAGGTTGTCGCGGACGATTGACCGCATGCGGTGACGCTTGATGAAGCGGGGCAGGCGGCATAGGTTACCGACAATTGACCCCAAGCCGAGAGCCGAAAACCCATGTCCCTGAACCATATTCGTCCGTGGCGAAACATTTATCGCCGCAAGTCGCGTCAGATCATGGTGGGCAACGTCCCTGTCGGTGGTGATGCGCCGATTTCGGTGCAGACGATGACCAATACGCTGACCACGGATATCAAGGCGACAATCGCGCAGGTGCAGGCGGCGGCGGATGCCGGGGCGGATATCGTGCGTATTTCGGTGCCGGATGAAGCATCAAGTGCCGCACTCAGGCAGATTGTCCCCAATGTGTCGGTGCCGATCGTGGCGGATATTCACTTTCATTACAAACGCGGCATCGAAGCGGCAGAGGCGGGCGCCGCCTGCCTGCGCATCAATCCGGGCAATATCGGGGACGAAAAGCGCGTCAAAGAAGTGATCAAGGCCGCGCGCGACCACAATTGCTCGATCCGTATCGGGGTGAATGCCGGGTCATTGGAAAAGCATTTGCTGGACAAATATGGCGAACCTTGCCCGGATGCGATGGTGGAAAGCGGGCTCGATCATATCAAGATTTTGCAGGACAATGATTTCCACGAATTCAAGATTTCGTGCAAGGCGTCCGACGTGTTCATGGCCGCAGCAGCCTATCAGCAATTGGCAGACGCCACGGATGCACCAATCCATCTGGGCATCACGGAGGCTGGCGGCCTGATCAGCGGCACGGTGAAATCGGCCATCGGCATGGGTAACCTGCTGTGGATGGGGATCGGTGACACGATCCGTGTTTCACTGTCGGCTGATCCGGTGGAAGAGGTGAAGATGGGGTTTGAGATTTTGAAATCCCTTGGGCTGCGCCACCGCGGTGTGAATATCATTTCCTGTCCGTCCTGCGCGCGGCAGGGCTTTGACGTGATCAAGACGGTTGAAACGCTGGAAAAGCGCCTTGAGCATATCAAGACCCCGATGTCGCTTTCCATTATCGGATGCGTCGTGAATGGCCCCGGCGAGGCGCTGATGACTGACGTTGGCTTTACCGGTGGCGGTGCTGGATCGGGGATGGTGTATCTGGCAGGCAAGCAGAGCCACAAGCAATCCAATGCCGATATGGTCGATCATATCGTCGCGCAGGTTGAAAAGAAGGCCGCTGAACTGGAAGCGCAAAAGGACGTCGCGGCAGAGTAAGGTGGATCGGGATCCACCTTACCCCTGACTGACTTAGCCGTACCAGTTTCCCATTTTCACTTCGATGCCGTCGTCCAGCATTTCCGCGAATTCGGCTGGATCCTGTGTGCCGTTGTCGCGTCCACGATAGTGATAAGGATAGACATAGGACGGTGCGAACTCGGCCACGGCAGAGGCGGCGGCCGACGCATCCATCGTGAAGGGCAGGTTCATGCAGACAAAGGCGATGTCGATGTTTTCAAGGGCCCGCATTTCAGGGATGTCTTCGGTGTCGCCGGAAATATAGATGCGCAGCCCGTCAACGCTGACCACATAGCCGTTGTCGCGCCCCTGGGGGTGAA
Source organism: uncultured Yoonia sp. (assembly GCA_965363665.1). Lineage (GTDB taxonomy): Bacteria > Pseudomonadota > Alphaproteobacteria > Rhodobacterales > Rhodobacteraceae > Yoonia. The sequence continues at coordinate 1,648 of CBDTVH010000446.1, forward strand.
AGTTCAGACGGTCTTCGGTGATGTTATAGGCCGGGATCGCGTCGATGACGACATCGCCTTGCTCCACGGTTTCGCCATTGGCAATTGAGGTCGTGACGTCCTGCATGTCGCTGGGCAGCATGTCGTAGACTGCGGGATTTGTGATCATGACCGTGTTTTCACCCATGATGGCGGCCAGTGTTTCGGCATTATAGTGATCACCATGTTCGTGGGTGATCAGGATCATGTCGGGCGATGGCATGTCTGAGTACATCTCGGGATCGCCAACCGGGTCGACATACATGGTGCCAACAGGCGTTTGCATCACGAAAGATGCGTGGCTTTTTGGCGTGATGGTGATTTCACCGGTGTTTGAGGCAAAGCTGTCAGAGCTGTGCCCCGCAGCGTTTGCCCTGAACGGCAGCAGGGTGATGCCGGAAACGGCGGCGGCCTGCGTGAGGAAAGTACGACGGGTATGCATTGGTGGCTCCTTGTTGCAAAAGCTGATGTAGTGAAAGTAGTGCGCGCTATTGTCGCGTCCAATCACATGGCCGGCCGCTTGCCCATTGACGCCACCGGGCCTGCGCAGGCAAACAGGCTGCAAAGCAGTTGAGGCATGAAATGAGACGTTCCCAAAGAGGTGATGTTGATCCGTTCATCGTGATGGATGTGATGGAGGCCGCCCGAAAGGCGGAGGCCGCAGGACGTCATATCATCCACATGGAAGTGGGTCAGCCCGGCACCGGAGCGCCAGCGCGGGCCAAGCAAAAGCTGATCGCTGATATGGCAGACTCCCTTGGTTATACCGTTGCGCTTGGCCTGCCGGACCTCAAAGACCGTATCGCGCAGCACTATGCAGATTGGTATGGTGTCAGCCTTGATCCTGCACGTGTCGTCATCACCAGCGGTGCTTCGGGCGCGTTTCTGCTGGCGTTTTCGGCGCTTTTTGACAACGACGCGCGGGTTGGTCTGGGCACGCCGTGCTATCCATCCTATCGCCAGATCCTGAAGGCGGTTGGTCTGAACCCTGTCGATATTCCCACGACCTTGGCACAGCGGTTTCAGCCATTGCCGTCGGATGTGGCGGCGCATGATCTGGAAGGGTTGATTGTG
>CBDTVH010000447.1:0-2736 GCA_965363665.1 uncultured Yoonia sp.
TGTCAGTGACAACTGGAAAGAAGACTGGGATGCGTTCCCGTGGAACACCGATGAGCGTCTGACCGAGGTCATGGCATGGAAACAGGGGCGCACAGGCATCCGCTTTGTCGATGCGGCCATGCGCGAGATGTATGTCACCGGCAGGATGCATAACCGTGGGCGGATGATCGTGGCGTCTTACCTGACCAAACATCTGCTGTGTCACTGGAAGATCGGGATGAACTGGTTTGCCGATTGCCTGATCGACTGGGACCCGTGCAGCAACGCAATGGGCTGGCAGTGGTCCGCGGGGTCAGGCCCGGATGCGACGCCCTATTTCCGGGTCTTCAACCCGGTGACCCAGCTGGACAAATTCGACAAGGACCGTGCCTACGTCAAGAAATGGATCGCAGAAGGCACGAAGACTCCAAGCGAAACCGCCCTGTCATATTTCGACATGATCCCGCAAAGCTGGAACATGTCGCCGCAGGACCGTTATCCCGATCCGATCGTTGCAGCGGATGAGGGGCGCAAGCGGGCGCTGGATGCCTATGAGAAGCGGGATTTCTGATTGTCCCAAGGTCAGGCAAACAAAATGTAAACGTTTTTCGTGACTTGCCCGTCTTACGGGTTAATTTGGAAAAGAACGGTGCGTAAGATGCGCACCCAAGACCAAAAATATCTTAACGGAAACAAAGATGATCTTGACCAGCACCGACGGGCAAACCGGACTTCCGCGCTATTTCGCACGTGTCTTTGATCAGGTCAAAGACCTGCAAAAGGGCCGCGTCGATATCATTCTTCCGGACGGACGTCACTTTCGTGCGCAAGGCGAAAAGCCCGGTTATGTGGCCGAAGTTCATGTGCACAACGCAGATCTTTTTGCCCGTACCGTACGCGAAGGCGATATGGGCTTTTCCGAGGCCTATATGGATGGTTGGTGGAGTACGCCTGATCTGATGTCGGTGATGGATTTCATGCATGACGAGGCCGAACACATCTATGACGGTTTTCCGGCGCAGAAGCTGATCCAGTTCTACGAACGTGTCCGCTTTTGGATGCAGCGCAATTCCAAGACCCAAGCCCGCAAGAACATCAGCTATCACTATGATCTGGGCAACGACTTCTATGGTCTTTGGTTGGATGACACGATGACCTATTCATCAGCAATATTCGAGACTGGTCAGGAAAGCACGGAAGCAGCCCAAACCGCGAAATATGCCAGCATGGTCGACCAGATGGGGGCAAAGGCCGGTGATCATGTGCTTGAAATTGGCTGCGGCTGGGGTGGCTTTGCCGAATATGCCGCCAAGGAACGCGGGATCAAGGTAACGGGGCTGACGATCAGCCAGGAACAGCATGATTACGCGGTCAACCGCATGGCCAAGGCCGGATTGTCCGACATGGTCGAGATCAAGATGCAGGATTACCGCGATGAAAAGGGTGTCTACGACGGCATCGCGAGCATCGAGATGTTCGAGGCTGTCGGTGAGCAATATTGGCCCACGTACTTTGAAACCGTTCGCGAGCGTCTGAAACCGGGCAAACACGCAACACTTCAGATCATCACGGTCAATGATGAACGCTGGGAGGCGTACCGCAAGGGCGTGGACTTCATCCAGAAGTATATCTTCCCCGGTGGCATGCTGCCCAGCCCGACTGTACTGCGCCAACAGGTTGAAAAGGCTGGATTAAATGTATCCGGATCGATTGAGTTTGGCAGCAGCTATGGCCTGACGCTGCGTCGCTGGCACGAAACCTTCAACGAAAAATGGGATCAGGTCGCGGCGTTGGGCTTTGACGAACGTTTCAAACGGATGTGGGATTTTTATCTGACCTCTTGTGCGGCGACTTTTGATAGCCGAAACTGCGACGTAACGCAGATTACCGTGACACGACCAAGCTAAGACAAGGTCGTGCGCGTCAACACGAGGACGCAGTGACATGCCCACAGCCGGACGTCTTGCTGGTGCAATCATTTTTGGTTTGTTTGGTTGGTACCTTGCCGGGCTGACGATACCGTTTTTTCCTGAGGCGAATGCGCCAACCTATTGGCTGCCGGTCGTAAGCTTCATCAGCCTTGTCGTGGGTTGGAGGGTCTGCGGCAGTCGGGCAGGGCGCGGCTATAATCCTGCGATCGGCATTGGCCTGACGTCGGCGGCCGCGATTGCCTTTTGCTCCATCTTTGCGATTGCCTTTAATCAGATGCTCTCGAACGCATTGGCCAACCGCTATCGGGATGGAACGATGGAGGCGGTGATCGACATCTTTAACCAGATGATCGAATTTGGCGCGCTGTTTGCCGACGCGACTTTGATTGCGACGCTTTTGATTGGTGGCGTGATCTGTGCATGGGCGACTGAATTCTTCGGCCGGCGCTACCTCTAGGAATGGATGTATTTGTTTACGGGACCTTGCGGTCGCACGCATTGATGGCTGCGGTGTCTGGCCGTGAGGGGCTGAAAGGCGTGCCAGCGCAGTTGCACGGCTATGGCGTGTATCCGGTGCCGGGCGATGTGGTGCCCTTCATTGCCGCACGCGATGGCGCCGTGGCCGAAGGCGTGTTGTATGAGGGCTTGCAGCCGGCGGAAATGGACAGGCTTGACCTTTACGAGGGGGCTTTTGGCTATCGCTGTGTCGATATCGTGGTGCAGACGGCAGCAGGCCCGCGTGATGCAAGATGTTATCTGCCACCGGATGAAATGGGTGGCGGGCATGGGACTTGGTCCTTGTCGGAGTGGGAGACCGATCACCTTG
>CBDTVH010000448.1:0-2733 GCA_965363665.1 uncultured Yoonia sp.
GGATGCCTGGCACTTTTGCGACGCCGCCTCAGGTTACGGGTGTGGCGTGTCACCCATAAGGTTCTTGCGACGCTGATTGTCGCGGGCACCATCATACACGCGATCCAAATTGAAGGCACGATGGAAGACGTCACGAAGGTCGCACTTAGCGCACTTCTGGTTGGTGCAACGCTGTGGGTTTGGATTGACAAAGGGCGCGCAACGAAGTGAGGGCGACCCTCAAGAATGCGTGCGGGACTTGCCCATTTCCTTTTTGATCATCCTTTCGGTGACGCCGAAACGGCCCGGAAATACGAAAACCACCACGGCATGTAGTGCCACCGCGATCCCCCAGCCCAAGATCGGCCAGTGAACCCAGATGGTTGCGGGTGATGAGAGGATATCAATGAACGTGAGAAGTAAAATGACAGCGACATAGACCGACAGGTGCGTATAGAAGCTCATCTTGGCTTCGACGCGTTTTTTGGCGGATTGATATTCTTCGGAGTTGTCCATGGCTGTTCTCCATAGTTGCCGCTTGCTCTACCTTATTTGCCACACGGACTGGGCTTCGATATTGACCAAAGTCAATTATGCTTGCGCAGTTGGGTCTGGTCCCGGGCAGTGACGGACCCGCAAGCGTTGGGCGAAATTTCATATCAGACACTCCAAAGCGGACCATGACTGAAGCCGTCAACCTTCACCCTAGAAAAATGCCGAGGCAGCACGTCCTGTGCATAAGCCTCGGCAGTCTGGGGGGGACGTTCGATTAGTCGTTGTCGCCTTCAGCGATCGCACGCAGGGCGATGGGTTTGAGGATGATCACCGTGTTTACATGATCAATCGCGATGATCTGTGCTTTGCGCAGCTGGGTAAATGTGCGACTGACCGTTTCGGTGGTCAGCCCCAGAAAATCGGCAATGTCAGCGCGGGTCATAGGCAGTGTGACCTGAACATAATCGCCCAACGGCTGGCCCACACGGTCCTTTAGCACACCCAGAAACGACGCAAGCTTTTCCACGGATGATTTGCGCCCCAGCATCATGAAGTGATCCTGCATACCACTGATTTCGCGCAAGGCGGCTTGTAGCAACCGCTGATGCAATGCGGGGTCCGCCTTGGAGGATTCCATATGTGACCGGCGATGCACAATCAGCGTGCTGGGCACCAAAGCGTCGCAATCGGTGTGATAAAGACCATCGCTGGGAAAGCCGACGGTATCGCCGGGATAGCCGAATGCGATAACCTGCCTGCGCCCGTCTTCCATAATCCGGGTCAGGCGCAGCACGCCGCTGGCCACTTCGTAAATGCGATCGGCAGGATCGCCTTCCAGAAACAAATGCTTGCCCGGTTTGATCGTGACCGTTCTTTCCTTGGCGATATTGGGCTTTGCGGGTTTGGCGTTCTGGGCGAGCAGGGCGGGCAGTGAGGCGGTGACGTACATGGCAGCGTCCTTTCGTCTGGCTGAAAGAAAACTGGGGTCTGCTTGTATCTGGCGCATCACTTGCAAGGTAACGGAGTGTATCAATTTGTAACGGCACCCTGCATCTGCAACCAAGATTTTTGGTTTTAGCGCGATATCTGTGAAGCCACATGGGCGGGGTTCGACATTGAGACCGGGGTTTATGTCAGCAAACTGTTTCACCTGCAAAACAAAGGTTTGCAGTGATCACCGATCATCGAACAATGCTGAAAGCGCCTTTGCCAAATCTGACTGGCGGTAAGGCTTGCGCAGGATTTGATGGGCGATATCGTCACTTTGACCGGCAAGGATATCTTCCGCATAGCCTGAGGTCAGCAAGATCCGCTTGTCAGGATACGTGGCCACAATGTGCCGTGCCAGGGCCAGCCCGTCCAGTTCTCCCGGCATGACAAGATCGGTGAAAACCGCGTCGATCCCGGTTCCGTCCATTTGCAGCATCTCGGCGGCGATATCCCCGCGTTCGGCCTCTTGCACACCGTATCCCAGTTCCTTCAGGCGCGCTGTTGTCAGTTTGCGCAGCTGCGGGTTGTCCTCGACCACCAGAACTGTTTTGTCGCGCGCAGCGACGCGCGCTGAGGCCCAGTTTTCGATGTGCTGTGTGTTGGGCGCCCCGTCGACGACAGGGAAATAAAGCGCCATGGTCGTGCCGTGTCCGATCTCGCTGTAGACCGTCACATGCCCGCCGCATTGCCGCACAAAGCCGTAGACCATCGCCAGCCCCAACCCAGTGCCATGCCCGACAGGTTTGGTCGTGAAAAAGGGCTCGAACACGCGCTGCTGCGTATCCGGCCCCATCCCGCGTCCGGTGTCCGTGACTGCAACGCGGACGTAGGCACCTTGGGCCACGTCCAGCTCCTGTGCGATATAGTCGTCATCAATAACGACCTTTTCGGTGCGGATCATCAGCCTGCCGCCTTCGGGCATCGCATCACGAGCGTTCAGTGCGATATTGATCAGGGCGGATTGCAATTGCGTTGTGTCCGCCAGCACGGCTGGCACCGGGTCAGCCAGTTCTTCCGAAATCTCATAGTGGGGATCAAATGTGCGCTTGATCAGCGTCAAGGCAGAATGGCACGCTGCATTGACATCAATCGTGTCATAATGCGGGGTATTTGTGTGGCCAAACGCACTGAGACCTGCGGTCAACTCTGCGCCTAATTCTGCCGCCTCCAACGCCTCTGACAGCATTTCCCTTTGTTCGGCGTCGTCGATCCGCCCCGCAAGCAATTCGATATTCCACGAGCCCAGTCGCTGGCATCCCAGAACTATTC